>CAMCUA010000009.1 GCA_945878455.1 Asaia bogorensis
ACCTCTTCGCAACGGCCGCAAAGGGTCGATGCGTTGGGCAGTTTCGCCGCTTCGGCAATACCGATCAGGCCCGGCGTCAGCACCGAACCGATCGGACCCGAATAGACCCAGCCGTACGCATGACCGCCGATGGCGCCGTAGACGGGGCAGTGATTCAAACAGGCGCCGCAGCGGATACAGCGCAGCATGTCTTGAAACGACCCGCCGATCAGCGCCGAGCGGCCGGCATCGAGCAGCACGACATGGAAGGCTCGCGGCCCGTCGGCGTCATCCGGGCGGCGGGGACCGGTGGCGAAGGTGGTGTAGACGGAATTCTCCTGCCCCGTCGCCGAGCGGGCGAGGACGCGCAGTAGTGTCGTCGCGTCCTCCAACGTCGGCACGATCTTTTCGATGCTGGCGATGGCGATGTGGACACGCGGCAGGGTCATCGTCAGGTCGGCGTTGCCTTCGTTGGTGACGGTGACGATGCTGCCGGTTTCCGCGATCAGCATGTTGGCGCCGGTGATGCCGACGTCGGCTTCGAGGAAACGGCGGCGCAGCTTGGCGCGGGCTTCTTCCAACAGGCTGCGCGGTTCTTCCAGGTTGCGGCCAGGCGGCAGGTCCGTATGTGCCGCGCGGAAGGTGGCTTCGACCTGATTCTTGTTGAGGTGGATGGCCGGGGCGATCAGGTGGCTGGGATGTTCGTGGCGCAGCTGGATGATGTACTCGCCAAGGTCGGTCTCGATCGGCTCGATACCGTTGGCTTCGAGATGATCGTTGAGCGCGATCTCTTCAGTGATCATCGACTTGCTTTTCGTCGCCGTACGCGCGCCGGCAGCGCGGCAGATGGCGAGCACGGTGGTGCGGGCCTCGTCGGCGTCGCGGCACCAATGCACGATGCCGCCTTGCGCTACGACCTTCGCCTCGAAGCGTTCGAGGTAAATATCGAGATGCGCCAGCACGTGATCCTTGATATCGCGGGACTGATCGCGGAGCGCTTCGAATTCCGGCAGACGGCCAGCGGCCAAGGACCGCTTCACGGTAAAATTGGATGACAGCTTGCCCAGCGCCTGCTGTAGCGGCGCATCGGCCAGCGCCTTGCGGCTGTTGGCATCGAACAGACGGGTGGTGGACTGCATCGCCGTTCAGTCCCGCCCGCTGCCGATGCTGGGCAGATCGGTCATGCCGGCCAGCACCTCGACGGTGTGGCGCACGTCGAGAGGCAGGCCACGCCGCTTGGCCCGGCCGGCGATGTTCATCAGGCAGCCGAGGTCGCCACCGAGCAGCAGGCCGGCCCCCGTGGCCGTCACGTCGTCGAGCTTAGCATCGACGATCTTGGTCGAGATGTCGGGATATTTGACGCAAAAAGTGCCGCCGAAACCACAGCAGGTTTCCGCCGCTGCGGCCTCGACCAGTTCCAGCCCGGACATGCCGGCCAGCAGGGCGCGCGGCTGCGCCTTCACACCCAGTTCGCGTAGCCCCGAACAGGCATCGTGATAGGTAGCGCGGGCCGGCCAGGTGCCGGCGATGTCCGCGTGCATCACCTCGGCCAGGAAGGACAGTAGTTCCCAGGTACGGCTAGCCTGTTCCTCGGCACGGGCACGCCACGGGTCATCGATCTCGAACAGGTCGGGATAATGGCGGCGCAGCATACCAGCACAGGAGCCGGACGGCGCGACCACGTAATCGAAACCGGCAAAAGCCTCGATCACCTGACGGGCGATGGCACGGGTGTCCCTGCGATCGCCCGCGTTATATGCCGGTTGGCCACAGCAGGTCTGGGCCATTGGCACCTCGACCGTAGCACCGGCGGCCTGCAGCAATTGCACGGCGGCAAAACCGACGGATGGCCGCACGAGATCGACCAGGCAGGTGACGAACAAGCCGACCCGAGGCGTCGCGGCGTCGTGTGGCGATGATGTGTTCATAGGGGACCTTCCATCGTCAGTCCCTCCGTTTACGCGCCGGGAACCGCCCCTTGCAAGGCCGTTCGAGGCACCACGTTGCGCGGCACCATGAGATAGTAACGGCCTTGGCGACGCATATGACCCGCCTGTTCCGCCGCGGTGGCACCGAAACCGAAGAAGATATCGCCGCGTACCACCCCATTAATGGCGCCGCCTGTATCCTGGGCAACCAACAACCGGCGCAGCGGCTGGCTGGCATCGAGCGGATCGAGGGTATCGAGCCATACCGGCACACCCAAGGGCACGTAGCGGCGGTCGACGGCAAGACTGCGGCTAGGGGTCAATGCAGCGCCTTGCGAGCCGACCGGCCCATCGCCTTCGGTGCGACGGAAGAAAACATAGGAGGGATTGGTCGCCATCACTTGGGCGGCTTGATCAGGGTGCGCGGCGAGCCACTGACGGATCGATGGCATCGAAACCTGATCGAGGGACATGTCGCCGCGGCGTACCAATTCGCGACCGATAGCCACATATGGGTGGCCGTTCTGACTATCGTAGCCAAGACGCACCGTACTGCCGTCCGGCATGCGTACCCGACCCGATCCCTGGATATGCAGGAAGAAGGAATCCACCGGATCGTCGACCCAAAGGATTTCCAAATTCCGCCCGGCCAGCGCCCCGGCTTCGATCTCGGCGCGGCTGGCGAACGGTTCCAAGCGGCCATTGCTGACCCGTCCCGCAATGCGCTGGCCGCGCCATTCGCTGCGGAACTGGCCGAGATCGACGGTCACCAGCTCGGCGGGGCGGGTGTAGATGGGCGTTTGATAACGGCCTTCGCGCCGTAAACTGCCACGCAGTTCAGCCTCGTAGTAACCGGTGAACAGGCCAGTAGTTTCGCTGCCGTCGCTGAGCCGGTACGGACGAAACTGCGTCTCGAGATAACCCCGCAAGGCCGCTGTCTGGTCATCCAATCCGGCCAAGCCTGCACAAGGTCCGCGCCAATCGGCAACGGTTCCGACGACAACGACATCGCCAAGCAGGCGATCCGCCGGTTGGGCCAGCAAGCGCCCGCAGGAACGGCTGAGTGCCTGCCGCACGCCTTCAAGGTTGTCTTCGGCCCACCCTGGAAGGTCGGCATAGACAACCGGCGTTAAGCGGGCTTCAGGCAGCCGCTCGCCGGGTGGCGGCGTCACCGGCGGTGCGCAAGCACCGATTATGAAGAGAACGACGGCGAGAAGCGGATGGCGCATGCCGGCACCTTGCCGGGACCGCATCCGTCAGTCCAGCGAGCGGGTCGCTACCAAATCCCAGTTGGGATCGCGGGAGCGGCTGTCGCGGGCGAAGGTCCAGAAATCCGTAACCTCGGTAACGGTATTGGGATTGCCGTCGACAATCTGGCCACCAGTATCGCGGGTAACGGTGATTTGCTCGCTGACGACTTTCACGGTCACGTTCGCGACCCGGCCTTCGAGAAAAGCCTCGACCACTTCCGCCGATTTGATGCCGACTAGCGTGTCTTCGAGAGTGTGGCCGGCCCGTTGACGGTCATCGATGGCGCGCACGAAATTGCCGTAGACCTCGGCGCTGAGCAAGCCTTTCAGCGTTGTTTTGTCGGCGGCGGCGAAGGCTCCGAGGATCATTTCGAAGGCAGATCTGGCGCCGATCAAAAATTCCTTTGGGTCGAACGCCGGATCGACCTTGCGGATTTGCTGAACGCCCTGTTCGACGAGGGAATCAGGTTCGCCTGTGGCCACGTCGGTAGGGGTTGGCTCCACCCGCCGGCTGGCCGGCTCGCGGCCGTGGTCGGGCAGGGCGATGACATTGTCATCGTTGGCACGTTCCCGTTCGCTGGCGGCGAAGGGATCGCGATGGCCCGTCTTGGTATCGTTGCGCCGACCCAGCACGCTGCGCAGCCGCAATACCAAAAAGGCAGCGATCATGGCGAAGAAGACGATATCGATGAACTGGAAGCCGTTTCCCATTGTTCGCCGGTCCGCGTCCCGAGAAGCTTGTCGCACAGGATGCCGCAATCCACAGGTGGACCTTGGCTCGCCGACACACTAACTAAGCGACAGGGATAGCATGCCCGACCCTGGGCCGTCCGCGCCGCAAGCTTGTGCCTGCAACCCCTAGATAAGCCGCCGCGCCGCCAAGGGCAAGCATGGCCATGGTCAAACCTATCCTTCTTCTGTTGATTGGTACGCCACTGTTGGAAATTGCCGTCTTCGTTGAAGTCGGGGCGCGCATCGGCGCAGCTGCTACTGTTGCCCTCGTGCTGACGATGGCTATTGGCGGAATCCTGGCCCTCCGCGGCCAAGGCTTGGCCACCCTGCGGCGCGCTCAGACCAGCCTGGATCGCGGCGTGCTGCCGGTGAAGGAGGTTTTTGACGGCCTTTCTCTACTGCTGGCCGGCGCCCTGCTGGTATTCCCCGGATTTGTGACCGATGCCATTGGCTTGTTGCTATTCATCCCGGCCGTGCGCCATAGACTTGGCCGCTGGCTGCAGGGGCATCTGATTGCCTCGGGGAAGGTGCGGTTCCCTGTCGATGGCAACCTCGGCCCCGTCATCGACGGCCAGTACGAAGACCTTGGCGACAGCAAGACGCAGGCGACAAGGACGCTGCTGCCGCGTGACGATGCAAACCGATGAACAGCCGTCACGGTTGTCCGCTGCATGGTTTCCGTGTTAGCCATCGGCCCCCAAGATTAAGGAGATCCGCCCGATGAGCGATGAGACCCCGGCCGGCACGGCCCCGAAGAGCAACAATGGTTCTGAGGCCGTTGCGGCCGAACCGACGACGCCGGCTTTGGTTGTCAACGCTCAGTACATCAAGGACCTGTCCTTCGAGGCCCCGGCCACGCCAGCGGTGTTCGGCCTGCTGCAACGCCAACAACCGAACATCGGCCTGAACATCAATGTTACCGCCACACCGATGCAGCAGAACATGTTCGAGGTGGTGCTGAACATCAAGGCAGAATGCAAGACGGGTGAGACCGTCTGTTTTATCCTCGAGCTGGACTACGGCGGCCTGTTTACGCTGAACGTCGAGGATCAATACCGTCAGGCCGTTTTGCTGATCGAATGCCCGCGCATGTTGTTTCCCTTCGCCCGTCATCTGGTCTCGGTGATATCGCGCGACGGCGGCTTCCCGCCGGTGATGATCGGACCGATCGATTTCGTGGCGCTTTATCAGCAACGCCTTCAAGAAGTGCGCGCGCAGCAGCCTGCGGGCGGTCCGGCCACCGCTTAAGGCGATCGTCCCGGGCCTGTCAGGCGTTCCATACCGGCGTCGGGATTTTCTTTAGAAACAGGGAATGGGCCTCCGTCTCTTCGGCGGAGGGCGCATGCGGGCGTGCCGGCCGGGTCGTGCGTTGGCTCATCGCCACCTGGGCGGTGGCGACGGTAGCCAGATCGAGGCCGGCCTGGCGACCGCCGGTCAGCTCCACATAAACGCGGGCGAGTAAATCGGCATCCTTCAAAGCCCCGTGCAACGTGCGGTTCGTATTGTCGATGCCGAAACGTTTGCATAGCGCGTCCAGATTGGCTTGGGCCCCTGGAAACGCCTGGCGGGCAAGCAACACTGTATCGATGGCCTGATCGAGGGACAGGCCCGGTCGTCCCACGCGTTCCAATTCGGCGTTGAGAAATCCGATATCAAAGGGCGCGTTGTGAATAACCAACTTAGCTTCACCGACGAAAGCCAGGAATTCCTCTGCGACCGCGGCAAACAACGGCTTATCGGCCAGGAAATCTCTCGACAGCCCATGCACCGCAAAAGCACCGGGCGGCATATCGCGTTCAGGGTTGAGATATGTGTGAAAGCGCTGGCCGGATGCAATGCCATCGATCATCTCGATGCAGCCAATTTCGACGACGCGGTCACCCTGCCTTGGATTTAGCCCGGTCGTTTCCGTATCCAACACCACTTCACGCATCGCCCCGGCATCCTTTCGACATTTCCGACCAATGACACCCGCGCCGGTCTTTCATCGCCGATAAAATACGCCAGATAGCGCGTAGGCTGAAGCGCCGACCTTGGCCTGTGGAAATTATAAAATCGGCGCGGCGGCGTTTTTCCGCATCGGGCATCTGCTGGGCCAGGATTGCTGCCAGACGAGCCGCATTCATTCCCGGACGGCGCAAGGCCCGTTGGCGTTGTACCAACGGCGGCGCACTGACGACGGCGACAGCATGGCATCGCCGCTCGCCACCGGTTTCGAACAATAGCGGAATATCGAGCACAGCCAGGCGGCAGCGCCGCCGAGCGGCCAGGGCCAGAAAGTCCCGCTCGGTGCTACGCACCAAGGGGTGCAGAACCGCTTCTAGAGCGTGCAGCCGCGTCGGGTCGGTAAAGACGATACTGCCGAGCGCGGCACGATCGACTGACCGTCCCAGCGGCGTATCGCGTCCGACCCCGGGGAATACCCTCTCGACGGCAGCCACGGCACGACCACCCGGTCCCAGCAATTGATGGACGGCGGCATCGGCGTCGTGAACTGCTACGCCAAGCCGTCGGAACTGAGCCGCCGTCCAACTCTTGCCCATGGCGATGGATCCGGTCAGTCCAAGGACGATCATAGCCCGTCAGCTAGCCACCGCCTGCAGCACGAAAGCACGCAGGTCTTCATCCACCGCCGGATCGACTCCGAACCACGCGTGAAAACCAGGCCGAGCCTGATGCAGCAGCATACCGATACCGTCGACAGTGGGATTGCCCCGCGCACGCGCCTGTATCAGCAAGGGGGTTGCCAGCGGCACATAGACGATATCGCTGACCACGGCCGACTTCGGCAGCGAGGTAATGTCCAAGTCCAGCGGCGGATTGCCGGTCATCCCGGCCGAGGAAACATTGACCAGGAAGGCAGCCCCTTCCAATGCCGCGTGACGCCGATCCCAGGGCACGACCGCAATCGGCCCCCCCAATTCCTCGGCCAGAACTTCGGCGCGCGACTGGTTGCGATTGATCAGGCGCAATTCCTTCGTACCAGCGTTGACCAGCGCGGCAACCACTCCGCGGGCACCGCCGCCGGCACCGATGACGACGGCAGGACCATCGCTACTGCGCCAGGTTGGAACCGCTTGGCGCAGGCTTTCGATGTAGCCATAGCCATCCGTATTATCGCCCGTCATGCGGCCATCGGCATCGACAATCACCGTATTAACCGCACCCATTCGCGCTGCCCGCGGCGTGCGTTCGTCGACGCTGAAATAAGCCGCCTGCTTGTGGGGCGCGGTGATATTGAAACCGGCAAAGCCCATGCGTGGCAACAGTCGCATCGCCGCCTCGACATCCTCGGGCCGGATGCCGAGCGGCACGTACATGCCATCGATCCCGTAACGAGCGATCCAACAGTTATGCAGGCGCGGCGACAAGGAATGGGCGATCGGCCAACCGATGACCCCGGCCACGCGGGCCTTACCGGAAGGTATGGTCATGACGGCAGTATCCCCTCGCGCCGCAAGCAGGCCAACAACGGCAGCAGTGGCAAGCCGAGGATAGTGAAGAAGTCGCCATCGACCGAATCAAATAGCTGCGCACCGCGACCTTCCAGGTGATAGGCGCCAACCGAGTTTTGGACATCCGGGCCAACGGCATCCAGATAAGCATCGACAAACGTATCGCTGAAATCGCGCACAACAAGCCGGGCGCTATCCCGGCCTTCCCACAGCACGTCATGACCACAGACAACGGCAACGGCACTGATCAATCGATGGGACCGCGCCCGCAGCATGAGCAATTGGCGACGGGCGCTTGCCCGATCCCCGGGTTTGTCGAACCAGCGACCGTCACATTCAAGCATCTGATCGGCGCCGATAACCAGGGCTGCTGGCGCCGTGGTCGCCACGGTCAATGCCTTGGTGCGGGCGAGCGCTGAGGCGACAGCTTCCGGCCCGGCAGATGCCATATCGCGCTTCACCGCAGACTCGTCGACATCAGCGGGGACGATCTGAAAATCGAGGCCTGCCGCAGCCAACAAGTTGGAACGTGAGCGGCTGGCGGAGGCCAGGATGAGCGGCCGTTTCATAGCGGTGTAGAGGAGTTTTCCAGCTCCCGGCGGCGTGCTAACAGTTGCAGGATGTTAGCCGCCGTTTCCTCGACAGAGCGACGGGTCACATCGATGACTGGCCAATTATTTTGCGCAAACAATCGACGTGCTGCATTGATTTCGGCAACGACCCGATCCATGTCGACATAATCCGATTCTTCGTCTTCGTTCAGCAGGCGCAATCGGTTGCGTCGCAGCTGCACGAGGCGACGCGGATCGGTGGTCAGTCCAACCATCAAAGGATGAGTAGCCTTTTGTAGCTCTTCGGGTAACGGTACACCGGGAACCATAGGTACGTTGGCAGCCTTAACCCCTCGGTTTGCAAGGTATATGCAGGTCGGTGTTTTCGACGTTCGCGATACACCGACCAGCACCACATCGGCATTGTTGAGGTTCCAGGTCGAATGGCCATCGTCATGGGCCAGTACGAAATGCATGGCTTCGATACGGTTGAAATATTCATCGTCCATGACGTGCTGACGCCCTGGTGTCGCCCGCACCTCGGCACCCAAATAGGCTCCGAGGGCCCCAACGATGGGATCGAGCAAGGCAATGCATGGCACTTCGAGTTCGCAGCAACCGTCTTCCAATGCCGTGCGCAATTGGGGATTGACCAGTGTGTAGAGCACGAAGCCCGGGCGTGCCTTAATCCCAGCCAATACTTCGGCCACCTGATTGCTGGTCCGAATCATCGACCACATATGTTCATTAGCCCGCAGGCTATCGAATTGTACTAGGGCAGCGCGTGCCACCGTCACCACCGTTTCACCGGTGGAGTCCGAAATTAGGTGCAGGTAGAACGGTGTCATGAACCTGTCCAGTCGCTGCTGATTATCCCGAGGATCGCAGGACAACATGTGGATAGAAACCGATTAAGCCGAATCACCGAATTCCACCCTCGTTGACCCTGCGTCCATACATCGCTCACAGTACACTGTAAAACTCTATCCCCCACCTGACGAGGATGGGGATAAGCCTTGGTTTCTTTCTTGTTTCCCCGCTATTATCGATATCAACAAAGGTGAAAATATATTTATACGTCCAATAGTTAACAGACATATCCCCATTTCTGGGAAGGCTGTTTGACAGCAACGACGATTTCCGTACGATCCGGGATCGTTTGAGGCTGAATCGCAATCCCCAGGTTTCCACCCTACAACTACTACCTCTGTCTTTTCTTAGATAAGATTCTTAGTAAGGTTAAGGGAAGGAACCAGTGGATTGTTTGCTTCCGTTCCGATCCTCATGGAGACGGCTCTGTCAAAATCCCTGCTGCGTGTGCTTTCCGGTGAGAGAATGGCGCCGCCACCAATATGGCTGATGCGCCAAGCCGGGCGATACCTACCTGAATATCGGGCTATTCGCGCCAAAACCCGAGACTTCCTAGACATGGTCTATACGCCCGATATAGCCGTCGAGGTCAGTCTGCAGCCGTTGCGCCGCTACGGCATGGATGCGGCTATTCTGTTCAGCGATATCCTGGTCATACCCGACGCACTCGGACAGCGGGTTGCCTTCATGCAAGGCGAGGGACCCGTGTTGGAGCCGTTACGGTCCACTGCCGACCTGGCACGGCTGAACGGCGCCGGACTGCATGACCACTTGGCACCCGTCTATGATACGGTTCGCCGCTTGGCCGGTGAACTGGACAGCAAGACTGCCTTGATCGGTTTTGCCGGTGCGCCTTGGACCGTTGCGGTCTACATGGTCGAGGGGCGGGGCGGCACCGATCATGCGACAATCCGCCGCTGGGCCTATGGGGATCCAGTAGGTTTTGGGCAGTTGATCGACCTGCTGGTTGAGGCGACGACGGCTTATCTGGCACGTCAGATCGAAGCCGGTGCCGAAGCCGTGCAATTGTTCGATACCTGGGCGGGTGTCTTGTCGGAACAGCAGTTCCAGTGCTGGTGCATCGCCCCGACCAAGGCTATCGTCGAGCGCTTGAAGCAGTTGCATCCGACGGTACCGGTTATCGGTTTCCCACGCGGCGCTGGTGCGCTTTACGCCGATTATATCCGCCAAACCGGGGTCAAAGCCGTTGGCCTGGATAACGGCGTACCCTTGGGCTGGGCGGCCAAGACCTTGCAACCGCTGGGCGCTGTGCAAGGCAATCTGGATAACCAACTGCTGGTTGTCGGTGGCGAGTCCTTGGATCGCGAGATCGATCGGATCCTGGATGCCTTCGGTCAGGGACCGTTCATTTTCAACCTGGGCCACGGCATCGTGCCCGACACACCGCCTGAGCATGTGGCGCGTCTGGTCGAGCGCGTCCGCCAACGACGGGATTGAATGTCGTGTCCCGTTTGGCCGTGGTGCTGTTTAATCTTGGCGGGCCGGACCGACCTGAAGCGGTCGAACCCTTTCTGTTCAACCTGTTCAACGATCCGGCCATCATCGCTTTGCCCTGGCCGCTGCGGCCGTTGTTGGCTCGATTGATTAGCCGTCGCCGGGCACCGACGGCACGAGCTATTTACGACCGCTTGGGCGGTGGATCGCCAATATTGCCCTTGACCCGCCAGCAAGCAGCAGCCCTTGCCGCTCGACTGGCATCCGATGCGCCCGGCGATGATATTCAAACGTTCGTCACCATGCGGTATTGGCATCCGATGAGCGATGCCACGGCGCAGGCGGTGAAGGAGTTTCGTCCCGACGCTATCGTGCTGTTGCCGCTCTATCCGCAATATTCGACGACGACGACCGCCTCGTCACTGCGAGACTGGGAGCTGGCAGCCCGTAACGCCGGACTGGCCGACGTGCCGACGCGCGCCGTCTGCTGCTATCCCACCCAGGCCGCCCTAATCCAAGCGCAGGTCGCGCTGATTGCACCGGCCTTGGACGAAGCTGCCAAAAGCGGTTTGCCGCGCCTGTTGTTTTCCGCCCACGGCCTGCCGAAGAAGGTGATCGCCCTTGGCGATCCTTATGCCTGGCAGGTCGAACAAACAGCCGGGAGCATCGCCGTGGCTTTGGCCATGCCGGGTCTCGACTGGGCGGTCTGCTATCAGAGCCGGGTCGGGCCGCTGGAATGGATCGGGCCGAGCACGGAAAGCGAGTTGCGTCGGGCGGCAGCGGATCGGGTGCCGGTTGTCGTGGTACCGGTCGCCTTTGTGTCCGAGCATTCGGAAACACTGGTCGAACTCGATATCGAATATCGGGAGCTAGCGGAAAAGTTGGGGATTCCCGCCTATATCCGGGTGCCAGCCTTGGGCATCGCCGAAGGCTTCATCGCGGCCTTGGCCGCGCTGGTTGCGCAGTGCCGGCAAGCCACAACGTCGCCGCAGGCCGATGGCGGCAAGCGGTTGTGCCCTGCGGCTCATGTCCGTTGTGCGATGAGCGGTCACTGAAACGAACAAGGGGGGTCGGCATGAGCGAACTGTCCGCCACCGCGTATCTCTGGATCAAGGCGTTGCACATCATCGCCGTCATCGCCTGGATGGCGGGGCTGCTGTATCTGCCGCGTCTGTTCGTCTATCACGCCGGTGTTGTGCCAGGTTCGGAAGCGGCTGCGACCTTCAAGATCATGGAACGACGGCTGCTGCGGGCGATCATGAATCCGGCGATGATCGCCACGCTGGTCTTCGGCGGCCTGCTGCTGGCCAACCTGGGCGACAGCGAATGGCTGGCTGGCTGGCTGCACGTCAAGTTGGCCTGCGTCGCCGGCCTGATCGGCGTGCACATGCTGTTGGCCCGATGGCGTCGCGACCTGGATGTCGGGCAACCCATCCAGAGCGTGCGGACCTATCGTATCGTCAATGAAATCCCGGCCGTGTTGATGGCGATTATCGTTGTTATGGTCATCGTCCGACCCTTTTGATCGGGCCTGCCGAACGGGTTCGTTGGCTGCGTCTGCAAATCTGTGCTTGATTCGCGGGGGCCTTTCGGTAAATCATGTCGCATCCGAGAACGCCCCGGTCTTTGGGTTCCCACCTCCAATCAGTCTAATCCTCGTTTAGCGCCGCCTCCCGGCGGCCCGCCTATTCGAGATTCGGGAGAAGGCAGCGCAGCAAGCGCTGCCGCGTCCATACCCCCTCCTCCATAGTTTTCAGATATGTAGTCTCATGAATCTCACAGAATTGAAGAGTAAGTCCCCGGCCGACCTGCTGGCCTATGCCGAGGAGTTGCAGATCGAGAACGCCAGCACCCTGCGCAAGCAGGATATGATGTTCGCGATCCTCAAACAGCTGGCCAGCAACGATGTGGCGATCTTCGGCACCGGTGTGCTCGAAGTGCTGCAGGACGGTTTCGGCTTCCTGCGGTCGCCGGAGGCCAATTACCTGCCCGGCCCGGACGACATTTACGTTTCGCCGAGCCAGGTGCGGCGCTTCAGCCTGCGCACTGGCGATACGGTGGAAGGGCAGATCCGTTCGCCAAAGGATGGCGAGCGCTATTTCGCGCTGCTCAAGGTCAACAGCATCAATTTCGAAGACCCGGCGGCGGTCCGCCACCGGATCAACTTCGATAATCTGACGCCGCTCTATCCTGACGAGCGGCTGACCATGGAAGTCGAATCCGACCAGGGGCTCGGTAAGCAGCGTGACCTGACCTTGCGCGTCATCGACCTGATCTGCCCGATCGGCAAGGGCCAGCGCGCCCTAATCGTCGCCCAGCCGCGTACCGGCAAGACAGTGATGCTTCAGAACATCGCGCGTGCCATCGCCGAGAACCATCCGGAATGCTACCTGATCGTGCTGTTGATCGACGAGCGGCCGGAAGAAGTCACCGACATGGCCCGTTCGGTGAAGGGTGAAGTGGTCAGCTCGACCTTCGACGAGCCGGCGACGCGCCATGTTCAGGTCGCTGAAATGATCATCGAAAAGGCCAAGCGCCTGGTCGAACACAAGCGTGACGTGGTCATCCTGCTCGATTCCATTACCCGCCTGGCACGTGCCTACAACACGGTGGTGCCGTCGTCGGGCAAGGTGCTGACGGGCGGTGTCGACGCCAACGCCCTGCAACGGCCGAAGCGTTTCTTCGGCGCGGCCCGTAATATCGAGGAAGGTGGTTCGTTGACGATCATTGCGACTGCCTTGATCGATACGGGTTCGCGCATGGATGAAGTGATCTTTGAAGAGTTCAAGGGCACCGGCAATTCGGAAATCGTGCTGGATCGCAAGATGTCGGACAAGCGCGTCTTCCCGTCCATCGACGTGCTCAAGTCGGGCACCCGCAAGGAAGAGCTGCTGGTGCAGAAGGGCGAACTGTCGAAGATGTGGGTGCTGCGCCGCATCCTGCTACCGATGGGTACCATCGATGCCATGGAGTTCCTGCTGGACAAGCTGCGCGGCTCGAAGACCAACGGCGATTTTTTCGACGCGATGAATACCTGAGCCCAGGCATAGCGGTTAAACAACAAGGGGCGGATCGTCGGATCCGCCCCTGTTATTGTGCCGGGTAACAGCCCTGTCAGGGCACCAATACGGTAGAACCGGTGGTCTTGCGGGCTTCCAGATCGCGATGCGCCTGGGCGGCATCCTTCAGCGGATAGGTCTGATTGATGTTGAGTTTGACATGTCCGGCCTTGACCACCGCGAAGAGATCGTTGGCGGTGGTTTCCAGATCGGCGCGGCTAGCGGTGTAATGGGCTAGCGTCGGCCGGGTCATGAACAGCGACCCTTTGGCCGATAGCATCAGCGGATCCATCGAACCGATGGGACCGGAGGCATTGCCGAAGGTGACGAACAGGCCGCGCGGGGACAAGCAGTCGAGACTGCCAGGGAAGGTCGCCTTGCCGACCGAGTCGTAGACCACCGGCACACCCTTGCCGCTGGTAATGTCCTTCACCCGCTCGACGAAGTTCTCGCGATTGTAATCGATGACATGGGTGCAGCCGTTAGCCTTGGCCAAGGCGACTTTTTCCGGGCCGCCAGCCGTGCCGATAACTGTCGCGCCAAGATGTTTAGCCCATTGGGTCAAGATCAAGCCGACACCACCGGCAGCAGCGTGCAGCAAGACGGTGTCGCCCGGTTTGACGACGTAGGTGGCGCAGATCAGATAGCGCGCGGTCATGCCCTTTAACATCATCGAGGCGGCTTGCCGGTCGTCGATGCCGGAGGGAATGCGCAGCAGCCGTTGGGCGGGAATTAGGCGGACCTCGGAATAGGAGCCTGGCGGACCACCGGCATAGGCGACCCGGTCGCCGACGGCCACCTCAGTGACACCGGGGCCGATGGCTTCGACCAGACCGGCGCCTTCGAGGCCGATGCTGGCCGGCAGGATCGGCTGTGGATAGAGACCGTTGCGCATATAGACGTCGATGTAGTTGAGTCCGGCGGCGGTGTGACGGATGCGCGCCTCGCCCGGGCCGGGATCGCCAACATCGATGGTGTCCCAACTAAGAACTTCGGGCCCCCCGGGTTTCTGAATACGTATGGCCTTGGACATCTCGCGTCTCCTATGGGGATGGTGGCTGACTACAGTAGCATGGCGCCTTCAAGGCGGAGCAGTGCCTGCTTGGTAGCGGCGCCCTCGCCGCCGGAATAGCCGACCATTTGGCCGCCGGCCCCGATGACCCGATGGCAGGGTATGACGATGGGGATGGGGTTGGCACCGCAGGCACCGCCGATAGCGCGGGCAGCGCCGCCAACCATCCGGGCGAGATCGCCGTAGGTGACGGTCGAGCCATAGGGGATGTGGCGGAGCGCTTCCCAGAGGTTTCGCTGGAAGGTCGTGCCCTGTGGTGCGCAGGCGAGATCGAAGGCACGCAGCCGGCCGTCGAAGTAGGCGTGGAGTTGACGCGCCGCCTCCGCCAAGAAGGGAGTGGTATCGGCTGGTGGAGCACCCCCGAATTCTAAGGCGACGAGGCGCTCGTCCTCAGCGAATACGGTGAGGTAGCCGATGGGTGTTAACAAGCCGATGTGGGTCATGGCCGCTAGCGGACCGGTCGTCGGTAGGGGCGTCGGAGAAGCGGGCGTTGTTGCGTTGCGGCTCTCCTTGGGCGGCGGCCGAACCCTATGGCGGCGCGAGTCCGACACTTGGTACCCACGATTCCTGCCGGGGGTGGCAAGGTCGCTGTCGATGGTCCAGACGAAGGGTTGTGGGGCAGGGCTGGATTGTTGGGCGAAGGTGTCGATAGCGGACTGCACGGCCGCAATGGAACGATAGGCTTCACGCCCCAATCGCCGGGTCGCTAGCTTGGCAAAAATATGTTCGAGGGCAAATTGCCACGTTTCGGTGCCGGGCAGAATGTGGATGACGATGTTGGTATTCCGGTCTATCCAGGATTGCAGCCCTGGGTGTTTGCCGACGACATCGACGTCTACAACGATGTGGACTTCCCGCTCGGTCGCGACGGTTGAGCCTTGGGTGTGCAGGAAGCTCTGCAGCCCCTTCAGACCTCGTTGTCGCCGGTCGACGCTCCTGGGGGTGGCCTCAAGGCTCTTGAGTGTGTCGGGGAGCTGGCCGACACGGGAGCGGCGTTTGCCGGTCGGAAGAAGTGCAGGCGGTTTACCGGTGAGCGGCAGTCGGGGTTGATACGGTGGCGGTGTATGTCTTGTGTTGGTTTGTTCAACGGTAAAAGCAAGGGCGTGTGCCGATGGATCGACGTAAAGGCCGACGATGCCGTGCAGGCGGTTCATAGCCTGGGGCGTTTGGTTTGGGGCATAGCGTCGGACCCGGTGGGGCTGTATGCCACGTGCCCGCCAAATGCGTTGGACGGAACTGATGGATATGCCGATGGCTGCGGCCATTTTGGCTGCTGACCAGTGGGTCGCCGACTGTGGTGGTTCGCTGCGGGTTAGGTCTATCACCCTGTCGGTGACGGTGGGTGGCAGTGGCGGGATGCGCGCAGGCCGGGTCTTGTCGCGCAGCAGCCCATTGATTCCCTCTTGTGCGAAACGGGCCTGCCAGCGCCAGACGCAGGTTTTCGATTTTCCGGTGCTGCGCATGATGTCGTTGGTGCCGAAACCGTCGGCGCTTTGCAGGATGATCTGGGCGCGCCAGACATGTTTCTGTATCGCGTTGCGATTGACGATCAGTGCGGTCAATCGACGACGGTCGGTGTCAGTTAGAACGATGGCGATGCCGGGGCGCATGATGCAGACTGGCACAAGTCGGAGGGGGCGGGAATTCTGCGACGGGACTCAATTGTCTGAACTTACGCGATTGGCGCAGCGAGGCAATGGCATCGTTGAGTTGCAATCCCGATGTGTTGCGTCGAAACCTTTTGTTGGTTTGGGATTTATGAAGATCAGCGTCGATATCGATTGCACGCCGGATGAGGCACGGAGTCTTTTATGCCTGCCCGATGTCAAGCCTCTGCAAGAGGCCATGATGGCGGCGGTTGAGCCTGATGCTTTGATGAAGATGTGGATGCCGTCGGGCGTTTATGGTTTGGACCAGTTGCAACAAGCCTTTTGGCAGCACCTGATGGGATAGCAAGGTGGCGCCTGAGCGCGGTGGCCAAGGTGGCAGTCAATCGGTGCAGCAAGGGATTTGGACGGAAGCGTGTCTATGCATGTCAATGGCTGTGTGAGTACGATCGGACGCGACACCATCGTAGCCGTCGCGACGGCGCCAGGCCGCGGTGGCATCGCCGTTGTGCGTATGTCGGGTCCGGAATCCTGGTCTGCCTGTGTTGCACTGACGGGCCGGAGTTCCTTGACACCGCGGTCGTTGACGCGGGTGCGGTTGTCCGATCCGCGTGATGCATCTCTGATCGACAGGGGGTTGGCGGTGTACTTTCCGGCACCCGCCAGTTTCACCGGAGAGGATGTGGTGGAATTGCATGTCCACGGTGGGCGTGCGGTGTCAGGAGCGCTGATTGAGGCACTTACCTCGCTACCCGGTTTGCGGCCGGCGGAGCCTGGTGAGTTTACCCGACGGGCCTTTGAAAATGACAAGTTCGATTTGACCGCGGCAGAGGCCATTGCCGATTTGGTCGATGCCGAAACAGCGGCGCAGCGTCGACAGGCGTTGCGGCAAATGGATGGGGAGTTGGGTGCACTGTATGGGGCATGGCGGGGGAGCCTTTTGAACGCAATGGCTCGGTTGGAAGCGACCATCGATTTTTCGGACGAGCCGATCCCGGTGGAATTGGAATGTGTGGTCCGCCAGGAGGTGAGGGGCATCGTCCGGGACATGGAAGAGCATCTTGCGGATGGACGCCGGGGCGAACGGTTGCGCGATGGCATTGTGGTTGCCATTGTTGGGGCGCCGAACGTGGGCAAGTCAAGTTTGTTGAATCGCATGGCGCGGCGAGAAGCAGCCATTGTCGCTGAGACAGCTGGGACGACGCGGGACGTTATTGAGGTGCGGCTGGACCTCGGGGGTTATCCGGTGATCTTGGCCGATACGGCTGGGTTGCGCACGAGCGAGAACGTGGTGGAGCAGGAGGGGGTAAGGCGGGCTCGTGAGCTTGCAAAGTCAGCTGATCTTCGCCTCGTGGTTTTGGATGCCAGTGCGTGGCCTGTGGTTGCTGGTGATATGGTCGAATGGATTGATGGCGATGCGCTTGTCGTCGTTAATAAGATTGACCTTGGACTCCCGGATGGAGAGCTGTTTGTGGGTGGCCAAATAGGGATAGCCGTTTCCGCACGAAGTGGGGAAGGGCTCGATGAGCTTTTGTTGGTTATTGAAGGGCGGGCATCCCAGTTATGCGGGGCTGGTGGGGCGCCCGTGCTGACCCGGGTACGTCATCGGTTGGCCTTGGAAGAGGCGGTCGCGTCACTTGGTAGAATGTGTGAGTCTTCGTCGCCGGAGATCGCTGCCGAAGAGTTGAGATTGGCCTGCCGCGCGATAGGTCGAATCATGGGTCGAATCGATATTGAGGAAATGTTGGACGTTATCTTTCGAGAGTTCTGCATTGGTAAGTAATGTTTCACGTGAAACATCGGGACTGAGAAGAATTTGACTCATACCCTTCCCCTTCATAAGGTGCGGCCATGACGCACCCCGTGGATACACAGTTCGACGTTATCGTCGTTGGTGGAGGTCACGCCGGCTGCGAGGCAGCGGCGGCTGCTGCTCGTATGGGAGCCCGCACGCTGTTGGTGACCCATCGCCTGGATACCATCGGTGAGATGTCGTGTAACCCGGCCATTGGTGGTTTGGCCAAGGGCCAGTTGGTCCGTGAAATTGATGCCCTTGACGGTATCATGGCCCGCGCTATCGACCGTGCTGGGATTCAATTTCGGGTACTCAACCGGAGCAAGGGACCGGCCGTTCACGGCCCGCGTGCGCAAGCCGACCGGCGGCTTTATAAACAGGCGGTTCGTGAGCTTCTCGACGGACAGACCGGTCTAACTATTTGGGCGGCATCTGTGGAGGATCTGATTGAGGGCTCCGACCGGGCTATCGCAGGCGTGACCCTGGGGGATGGTCGAACAGTGCGAGCCAACGCGGTGGTGCTGACCACGGGCACCTTTCTGCGCGGCCTGATTCACCTCGGCGAACAGCGCATTCGCGCGGGTCGTGTGGGCGACGAACCGGCCATCGGCTTGGCCTATACGCTCAAGAGATTTGGCTTCAGATTGGGCCGACTGAAGACTGGAACACCACCACGATTGGACGGGCGGACGATTCAGTGGGACCGCTTGGAACAACAGCATGGTGATACGCCGCCGGAACCCTTTTCGTTTCTGACGGAACGTATCCTCACCCGGCAGGTTCCTTGTCATATCACCTATACCAGTCCCGAGGGGCACGCGTTGATCCGCGATAACCTCCATCGGGCGCCGCTGTATTCGGGACAAATCACCGGCACCGGTCCGCGCTATTGCCCATCCATCGAAGACAAAGTGGTGCGCTTTGCCGATCGCCAGCGCCATCAGATATTTCTCGAGCCGGAGGGCTTGGACGATCCGACCGTGTATCCCAACGGCATTTCCACGTCGCTGCCGCGCGATATTCAGATGGCTTTGCTGGCCACCATTCCGGGCCTTGAATCCGTGACAATGCTGCGCCCCGGATACGCCATCGAATACGACTTCGTGGACCCGCGAGAACTGGGTCCAGACTTGCAGACCCTGCGTTTGCCAGGCCTCTTTCTGGCTGGTCAGATCAATGGGACAACCGGTTATGAAGAGGCTGCGGCTCAGGGTCTTATGGCGGGTATCAACGCGGCGGCGCTTGCCGGGGGCGGGGCTGCCTGCGTGCTTAGTCGGGCCGATGCGTATATCGGTGTGATGCTCGATGATTTGACGACATTGGGCACGACCGAGCCGTATCGC
Organism: Asaia bogorensis; assembly: GCA_945878455.1. Taxonomy (GTDB): domain Bacteria; phylum Pseudomonadota; class Alphaproteobacteria; order Rhodospirillales; family CAMCUA01; genus CAMCUA01. The sequence continues at coordinate 19,097 of CAMCUA010000009.1, forward strand.
ATGTTCACGTCGCGCGCCGAATACCGTCTGTTGTTGCGGTCCGACAATGCGGATCAGCGCCTGACGGGCTGGGGTCAAAAATTCGGCTGCGTTGGCGCCGAGAGGGCGAAGGCCTTCGCCACGAAGACGGTAGTCCTGGAAGAAAGCCGGGTTCTATTGCAGGTACTATCGGCTACACCGGATAGGCTGCGGCAAGTCGGTTTCGACGTCAATCGCGATGGCGTGCGGCGCACCGCCTTTCAGTTGTTGGCCTACCCGGATATGAGCGTTGAACGCTTGAGTGCGGTATGGCCGGAGCTGCAGCGTGTACCTGCGGTTATTGCCCAGCAGCTGGCAATCGAGGCCCGCTACGCCATTTATGTTTCTCGTCAGGAAGCGGACATCCGGGCGTTCCGCAAAGACGAGGCCCTACTCCTGCCGAGCGGCCTGGATTACGCGCAAATCCCCAGCCTCTCGATAGAAGTGAGGGAGAAATTGATCGCGGCCCGTCCGGCCACTCTGGGCGCGGCCTCCCGTCTCTCGGGCATTACACCGGCGGCGCTGACGGCTTTATTGATTCATATCGGGACACATCGGGCGGGCCCGGATAGCGAACGGCGGCCGTGACGGCGAAGACGTGTTTCACGTGAAACAGTCGGAGCCGGAACCATCCGTTCCAGCAGAACCCATGCAGCCGCAATCGTTGCTGAGCTATCGGGGCATCACCGCCGAGGTCATCGAACGCGTGCAGATCTACCTCGACCTGTTGCTGGAATGGCGGGAGCGGATGAATCTGGTCGGGCGATCCACACTGCTCGATCCCTGGCGCCGGCACATCCTCGATTCCGTCCAAATCTTTCCCTTGCTACCGCCAGGTACAAAAATGGTTTTCGATATCGGCAGTGGCGCCGGCTTCCCCGGCCTGGTATTGGCCTTGATGGCTGACGCCACCATGTCTCCCTACGTCAAATTGATCGAGTCCGATGCCCGCAAATGCAGCTTCCTGCGCCAGGTCATATCCGCTACCGGCGCCCGGGCCTCGGTGATCAACGTTCGCGCGGAAAACATGACGCGCCAACCGGCGGAGGTCGTGACCGCACGTGCTGTCGCCCCGCTTCCAAAGCTATTGGAATTCGCCACGCCCTTGCTTGGCGACAGGACAGTGTGTCTGTTTCTAAAGGGGGCCAAGGTGGAAGATGAATTGACGCAAGCGACACGCACATGGCATATGCATGTCACCCGGGTTGCCAGTCTGTCCGAGCCCACAGGATCGGTGCTCAAGCTGCAAGGAATCGCACGCCGTGCCCGCCGCTGACAGTACGCCTACCGTCGAGAACGAAGTGGCTTCCGAGTTGGCTGACATATCCCCGCCGCGCGTTGAACATTTGCCTCCTGAGAAGGAAGCTCGCATCATCGCGGTGGCCAACCAAAAGGGGGGCGTCGGCAAGACAACAACAACCATCAATCTCGCCACGGCCTTGGCCGCAGTTCGCAAGCGGGTGCTGATCATCGACCTCGACCCCCAGGGCAATGCCAGCACGGGCCTGGGGGTCAATCGTCAGATGCGGGATCGTAACGCCTATCATCTCTTGATGAACGAAACGACGCTGTCGCAGGTAACAGTGGAAACGCCGATACCCGGTTTGTTCATCGTGCCGTCGGGGACCGATTTGAGCGGCGCGGAAATCGAACTGGTCCCGACGGAACGGCGGGAATACCGGTTGAAGGAAGCGTTGGCCACCGAACCGCGTAATTTCGACTACGTCCTCATCGACTGTCCGCCCGCCCTTGGGCTTCTGACCGTGAACGCGTTGGTTGCCGCCCAGGCGGTCTTGGTGCCGCTACAATGCGAATTCTTCGCGTTGGAAGGGGTCAGTCAGTTGGTGCGGACCATCGAACGGGTTCGCCATGTCTTCAATCCGAAATTGGAAATCCAAGGCATCGTCCTGACCATGTTCGACCGGCGCAATAACCTGTCCGACATGGTCGCCGCCGACGTCAGACAACATTTCGGCGATAAGGTTTATGAAACCGTGATTCCGCGCAATGTGCGAGTCTCTGAGGCGCCCTCGCATGGCAAACCGGTGATGATCTACGATATGCATTGCGCCGGTGCACAAGCCTACATTCATTTGGCCAGCGAAGTGCTGCGCCGCGAACGACGGGTGGTCGTCTGATGGCTGAGGAAAAACGCAAGGGTTTAGGACGTGGACTTTCTGCCTTGTTGGGCGAGGCGCCAGCTGCGGTGGTTCCCATGGAGGTGGATCGCACTTATCGGACCGTGCCTATCGAATCCGTTCGACCCGGCCGCTTCCAGCCACGCCATCGGATGGACGACGGCGCCCTGCAAGAGTTGGCCGATTCCATCCGCGAGAAGGGCGTCTTGCAGCCGATCGTGGTGCGTCAAAGCCCGGACGGAACAGATTCCTATGAGTTGATTGCCGGCGAACGGCGTTGGCGAGCCGCCCAATTAGCGCAGGTCCATGACATTCCCGTCGTCGTCAAACTCCTGAACGACGCCGAAGCCCTGGAAGTGGCGCTGATCGAAAACTTGCAGCGCCAGGACTTATCCCCCGTGGAAGAAGCCGACGGCTATCGACGTCTGATGGAGGAATTCGGCCATACCCAACAGGAATTGGCCAAGGTCATCGGCAAGAGCCGCAGCAATGTCGCCAATATCTTGCGCCTGTTGGCGCTACCAGAATCGGTCAAGCGCCTTTTGGACGACGGCACTATCAGTGCTGGGCATGCCCGTGCCTTGCTGACTGCACGCGATCCGGAAGCCCTGGTGCAAGAAGTCGTCAAAGGCGGTCTCAGCGTTCGCCAAACCGAACAACTGGCCAATGCCGGAAAAGGTTCGAATGGATCAGGTAAACCCAAGGGGCGAACTGCGCCGGCCGAAAAAGACAGCGATACCCTGGCGCTTGAGCGGGATATCTCCAACCTGCTCGGGCTGCGTGTCGAAATTCGTTTCAGTCCCCATGGTGGTTGTCTGACGCTTCATTATAACGCCCTGGAACAATTGGACGATATTCTGCACCGATTGAGCCAAGGGCAACACGGAACTCCTGCGCCAGCAGCTGATTCCAGCGAGGACGCGGCCGTCTGATCAGCGCCGTGCAGCGGCGGCGAGACGCATCAGGGCCCGGGCACAAACGGCCTCCGCCGGCATGCCAGTCGATTTGCAATCCACCTCGGCATCGATCAACAGGGTCATGGCGGTAGCCAACCGGGGCTCGGACCAGCGCTCCAACTGGCGCCGAAAACCTTGTACCATGGTGAAAATAACAGGCGGCCGCAAAGTCTTCAGCGCTTGCTCGGCGTTTTGACCGCTGGCCACCAAGTCGGCCGCGATATGCAGTCGGCGAAAATGATGGGCCACGGCCCGCAGGATGGCGATCGGACCGATGCCTTCCTGATAGGCCCGGCTTAAGGCCTGTTCCAAAGCGGCCTGATCGCCAAGTCCCGCGGCTTCGATCAGGCGGTCAATGGAAACCGGTGCACCATCGCCGATGCAGGCCCGGACATCGGCCAATTCGACCCTGCCGCCGTTCGACCCCATGTAGAGAGCCAGCTTGTCGATTTCGCCACGGGTCGAAAGCCGGTCGGAGCCCAAGTGTCCGGCCAGATAGGCCAAGGCCTCCGGCGCCAAAGACAGCTTATACGCGTGTAACATGGTCTCTATGATGGACTCCAGATTGCGGCCATCATCGGCGTAGCAAGCCATTACGGTGGCACCGTCGGCTTTCTCGGCGGCAACGCGCAGAGGAGAACGACTGGTCAGTTCACCGGCTTCGAAAATCACCCAGCCACCCGCTGGCGGATCGGCAATCAGTTCCTCGATAGCTTTGCCCAAGGCATCGCCGGCCTCGCGTACGCGCACCACCCTGTCGCCGCCGCCTAAAGCCACGGCGCGCGCCTCGTCGCCGAGGCGGCCGGGCTCCCGAGCAGCGGCGGCGCCCGACATCTCGGCGACAGCGAAGGGATCCTTCGGGTCGGCGACCAAAGCGGCAACCAGGGCGTCTGCCCGTTCGCTGACCAGGCCGCGATCTGGTCCATAGATCAGCACGATCCGGCGTGCCTTGTCGGGCTGGCGCAGGAAGGCTTCGAGACGCTGTCCGCTGAGCTTCATCGGTTTTGTCGCCTGGCCTTGGATGGAACCGCCGGCATTACGGCCGACCGTTGACGACCTATCCCGTTCTAACTGGCGCAAGTCCGCGGTTCAACAGACCAGGCCTCAGCCTGGCGGCGTTCGGCCCTGGCGGACGTCATCGTCGCGCGCCGCGAAATAGACGGCCAAGGCCGCCCGTATCTCATCGGCCATTTCACGGGTGGCACTGGTCCTGGCATCGTCCTCCGCCGTTAGGGTGGCGAAGTCGGACTGAAGGATATTGTAGCTGCTGACCACTGTACGGCTGTTTGATAACAAGGTCTGGCGATTATTCATTTCGTAAAGCGAAAAAACAGCGCGCAAGCGCAAGCTGGCCCGTGTCGCCAGTTCCGTCTTGCGAAAACCGATCTGCTCAATTGATTCGGTCAGCTGAATGTTGAGACCGTAACGAGGTGACACCGGCCGGCCACGCGGATTGATCTGGTCAAGCAGGCGATTGTGCAGTTGCTGGCCGACCCGGTCGGCGATGGGTGCTACAGAAACAGCCGCCAGTTCAGGATGGCCGGCGCCATTGCCTTGCGGACTGTTCATGGGCCGGAATCCGCAACCGGAAAGGACGATGGCTGTCAGCACGCACAGCACCGCCGCGCTGTATGCTGACTTAGAGCACCACATTGACGATCCGATTCGGTACCACGATCACCTTGCGTGGTGCTCGGGAATCCAACAGGCGGCCAACGTTGGGCAATGCCAATGCTGCCTTCTCCACATCTTCGCGCGGGCTATCCTTGGCGACGAAGAGAGTGCCGCGCAGCTTGCCATTGACCTGGACGGCAATCGTCACCTCGTCTTCCACCAGCAGCGCCGGGTCTGCCTTCGGCCAAGGGGTCTCCGCGAGCAGGACTTTGTGGCCCAAAGCCTGCCACATCTCCTCGGCTACATGCGGCATCATCGGCCCGATCAGGCGGATCACCGTTTCCAGTCCTTCGCGCATAGCCCATTCGGCGCCGGCCTGTCCCGCCTCCAACGTGTCCAAGGCATTGGTCAACTCGCGAATGCGCGCCACCGCTTTGTTGAAGTGAAACCGCTCAAGATCCAGGCCCACGGCATGAACGGTCTGGTGCGCCAATCGATGCACTTTTTCGGGGACCAGGTCGAACGCTGCCGGCGCCGTTGCGCCGATTGCCACAGGCACGACGCGGGGTTCGCTGGCTAGGCGCCATAAGCGGTTGAGATAGCGCCAAGCTCCGTCGATGCCGGCTTCCGTCCAATCGAGATCGCGATCGGGTGGGCTGTCCGACAGCATGAACAGACGCGCCGTATCGGCCCCGTAGGTCTCGATGATGCCTTCCGGGTCGACGACATTGCGTTTCGACTTGCTCATCTTCTCCGAACGGCCGATGGCGACCGGCCGGCCGGTGGTGGCATGCACGGGCGCGCTGCCCTCGCCTTGCCGGACCTCTTCGGGAAATAGCCACTGGCCGGTTTCGTCGCGGTAGGTTTCGTGGCAGATCATGCCTTGGGTCATTAAACCGGCGAAGGGCTCGTCGAGACCGATGTATCCGCAATCGCGCATGGCCCGCGTGAAAAAACGCGAATACAACAGATGCAGCACGGCGTGCTCGATACCCCCGATGTACTGATCGACCGGCATCCAATAATCCGCCGCCGTGCGGTCGAATGGCACATCGATGCTGTCGGGCGAGCAGAAGCGGGCAAAATACCAGGACGACTCGAAGAAGGTATCGAAGGTATCCGTTTCGCGCCGCGCCGGTTTGCCGCACCGCGGACAATCGACATGCTTCCAGGTCGGGTGATGGTCGAGCGGATTGCCCGGTTTGTCGAAGCTGACGTCCTCGGGCAGGGTCACCGGTAGGTCTTTGGCATCGACGGGCACCACGCCGCAATCGGCGCAATGGACGACAGGGATCGGGCAGCCCCAGTAGCGCTGCCGCGATACGCCCCAGTCGCGCAGCCGGTAATTCACCATGCGCTCGCCGATGCCGTCGGCTTCCAGCCGTTTGGCGATGACGGCTTTGGCCTGCGGCACGCTCAGTCCGTCGAGAAACTGGGAATTGATCAGCCGTCCGTCGCCGCTGAAGGCTTCGGTGCCGATGGCGAAGAGGTCGGGACTTATTTCCGGCGGGCAGACGACGGGGATGACATCAAGCCCGTACTTGCGCGCGAAATCCAGGTCGCGCTGATCGTGGGCCGGACAGCCGAAGATGGCGCCGGTACCGTATTCCATGAGCACGAAGTTGGCTACGTAAACCGGCAACGTGCACTCAGCGATGAATGGATGTCGGACTCGCAGGCCTGTGTCGATGCCCTTCTTCTCCGCCGCTTCGATGGCGGCCTCGCTGGTGCCCAGGCTGTTGCACTCGGCGATGAACTCGGCGAGTGCCGGGTTGCCCTTGGCCAGCTCGGCGGCAAGCGGGTGATTGGCGGCGATGGCGCAGAAGGACGCCCCGAACAGCGTATCGGGCCGGGTGGTGTAGACTTCAAGCCGGTCGTCTCGGCCCGCCAGTGCAAAGCGGACATGGGCGCCTTCGGAGCGGCCGATCCAGTTCTCCTGCATCAGGCGGACGCGGTCAGGCCAACGGTCCAGACGGTCCAACGATGTCAGCAGGTCTTCGGCATAAGCGGTGATTTTCAAGAACCACTGCGACAGTTGACGCTTCTCGACGGCGGCGCCGGAACGCCAGCCGCGGCCGTCGATCACCTGCTCGTTGGCCAGCACGGTGTTTTCGACCGGGTCCCAATTGACCCAGGCCTCGCGACGATAGACCAGACCGGCCTTGAGGAAATCGAGGAACATGCGCTGTTCATGACGATAGTAAGACGGATCGCAGGTGGCGATCTCGCGGCTCCAGTCGTAGGACAGGCCCATGCTGCGCAACTGGCGGCGCATGGCGGCGATGTTCTCATAGGTCCACTTGGCCGGATGCACCTTGGCGGCGATGGCCGCATTTTCCGCCGGCAGTCCGAAAGCATCCCAGCCCATCGGGTGTAAAACGTTGAACCCGCACGCCTTCTTATAACGCGCAACGACATCGCCCAAGGTGTAGTTGCGGACATGGCCCATGTGGATGCGCCCCGACGGATAGGGGAACATCTCCAACACGTAGTATTTGGGCCGCGACGGATCGCGGGTCGCGGCGAAACAGCCGCGCTCTTCCCAGACGTGCTGCCAGCGGGATTCGGTTTCCTTGACGTTGTAGCGAGCCATGCCGTCCTTGCCGCCCCCTTGGGGCCGTCCGCAGAAAGTGACGCGGGGACGAGGCCGCCGCGGGATGCCGACAAAGCATCACCGCCTTTATCTACTGCGCCGCGGTCTCGTTGCGCAACTGGCGAGCGCGGGTCAGGATGGCGTTTTCGATGGCCAGCGACGTCTGGTCGGGGAGGGCGCTGTCGCGCCAGCCGCCCGTCTGGTCCAGGACCTGGCGGAACACGGCGACCCGCACACCATCGGCGCGCAACGCCTGATCGAGGATATAGACGTTGAGCTTGAAACGCTCGCTCGGCGATTGCGACATCGAATGCCAATCGGTGATGATCACGCCGCCGAAGGGATCGGCTGAGGTCACCGGCATGAAAGCGATGGTGTCGAGCGAAGCCCGCCACAGATAGCTGTTGACGCCAAGGCCGCCGCCGCCAGCCGTGGGCCTGCCCTCCTTGCCGCCGCCGAACAGACCGCCGTCGCCAAAGAGGGTTTTGCGCTTGGCTTGGTAATCCTCGTAGCCTTTATAGGTTTGCGGCCCGCCGCCCTGTCGAGCGCCTTCATAAGGGTAGCTGTGTTCGACGGGGACTTCGCTACAGGCGCCGACAGCAAGCAAGCCGGCAACGGCGGCGGCGATGCGCCGATATTTTTGCCCACGGCCATGTCGCCGCCGGTAATGCGATGTGTCAAGCATCTTCTTGCCACCATCCTGTCTTATGTACGATCAATCACAATAGTGGCAGTTAATCATACGCTTTCCCCTTGTCAATACGGCTGGGGAAGAAGCAATTCAGGCCGGACCGTCATCGGGCAGGACGATCTCGGCGCGCGAGCCGCGATGGGCCTTCATCGTTTCGCGAAAACGCGCGCGGAACGAGGGTTCGCTAAACAAATCACCCAGGCGTCGCATGAGCGCATCGATATGCGCCTCGAAGGCCTTCTCGCCGGCCAAATCGGGATGGGGAATGCCTCTACGGCAGGTCGCGTCCATCACCGCGCGGTCGAACAAGGCCGTGATCAGGTCAAGCCCGATCACGGGGACCACGGCCAGCGACAGATGCAGGCTGTTGCGGCCGGTGGCCATCGCGTCGTGATAAAAGCCGCGCGGGATGTAAAGCACATCGCCCGGGCGCATATCGACGGTCTGGCTGACCGCACCCTTGTGCTGTTCATGGAAGGCCTGGTCCAGGTTCTTGAAGGCCGGGTGGTTGATCGGTGCCTCGAAATGGCGCTGATAGATGCGCCAGTGCTTTTCCCCGGCGATGTGCATGGCGAAAACGTCGTGCGTGTCGAAATGGGTGGCAAAAGCCGGATGGGCGCGCCACGAACAATAAAGATTGGACTGGATGGCGCCGCCCGTTTCCCCGGCCAACGCCGCCGCCAAGGCGCGTAACCCTGGGGTCAGCGAATCGATCTCGTTGAGCACCAGGGATGCCCCCCGGCGCAGCCACGACCGCACTTTGACCGGATCGGCCATCATGCCCTGCTGGCCCTCGCGATTGCGGCCGGCACGGCAATAGTCGCGCACCGGCACGGGGGCCGCGTCCATCAGCAATTGTATGGTAGCCGGCGACCAGATGCCGACCTGATTGAGGATCGCGGTCAGGATGCCCCACGACATCACCGGCGCCAGCTTATCGGCCGCGCCGCGAATATGCAGCGGCTTACGTCCCCAGTATTCCG
>CAMCUA010000010.1 GCA_945878455.1 Asaia bogorensis
AAGCGTCGGGATCGGCCCCCGGGGACGCCGCCAGAACGCCGTCGATGAGGTCGTCGAGGTCGGCCGCGCCGATGCGGGCGCCGTTGCGGGCCAGCAGCTCGTCGATCCTCGGGGCAGCGGCAGCAATGGGTACGACCACGGTTTCGGCTCCTTTACGCCCCCGACCTTATCGCGGATTGCCGGTGACAGTCGAGGACGGCTTGGCGATGGGAAGCCGTTACGGTTGCTCGCTTCGAGCCATGCAAAATATGCAATGCTGCGATGCAATATAAAGGTTTTCGCATTTGCAGCATCCGACCTATATGTTGCTTCGACACAGAGGCGCCCGCGCCGCAGCAAGCTGCAAGACACTTCTTACTGCCCACGGTCCCCGTCCTCGTTTTCGCATCCCGATCCCGATGGGTGTTTGGCACCCCGGGACGGATCAAGGACTGGAGTTACAGACTATGAACGCCCAAATTCTTCCGCGCAGCGCCCATTGGTTGTTTGCGGAAGTTGCCGCCGATCCTTATCACGCCATGACCGCCTACGAGCGGCCCGACGCCGCGCCTTCCCTGGCCATATTCGAAAACCTGGCCCGTGCTTACGACGCCAGCCTTCGCTGGGTAGGCCAGTGTGCGGTGAAGCCGGCGGTGAACTTGTACCTGCGCAGCCGGATGGTCGACGAACTGTCGCACTTGAGCGACCGCTCGCTCAGCGACATCGGCATGAGCCGCCGCGATATCCTCGCCGCCGCCCGCGCCGCCTTTCCCTTGTTCGGCGATAGCGACGAGGGCAAAGCCGGCCTTCCATCAGCCCACGTGCAGCCGGTCGCCGCCATCGTCAAGGCGCAACAGGCAGCGCCGGCCAACGACGACAGCAACCGCCGGGCGGCCTGACCGCCGCCAAGCGGCACGGACTTCGGCCGGCGCCAGCAACGCGCCGGTCGCACGAAAAGGACGACGCCTCGTCCCTGCGGCCCGGGTTTCGATAGCCCCCCTTCCCTCCCAGGTGGTGGCAGTCGGCCCGGGCCGTCGCCTTTTCAGGCTGATGCCTTATTGAATTTAGAGCAGATCGAGATCTGCTCTATGGGTTCGTACCGCGCAGATAGCCGCGTTCGGTCATGCAGCGGTCGTAGGCGCCGCGGCGCAGGCGTTCGGCATCCATGCGCGCGAAGCTGCCTTCCAGGGTGCGGCCGCTTTCCATCGACGGAATGCCGGAGGCGCGCTCTTGCACGCCGGCCTCCCGTTCGGCGAAATCGTCGGCGCGAGCCCGGCAATAGGCATTGTCGGTGCGCGCCCGCTCGGCATCGGCGCCGCCAGGCTTCGTCCAGGCACCGCGATCGGCGCAGGCGGACAGGACAAGCGCCATGGCCAGAACTGCCAGCATCGCGAATCGCCTGTGCATGCGCTCGATTCCTCTTGTGCAGGATACTCACCAATCGGCCGTGCAGCCGCAGGATCAGTCTTACGCCATCGCGAAGACGCCAACCAGGGGCGTGTGGAACGACGCCGAACCATGGTCCGCCGCCATCAGCTACCACCGGCGAGGAGACACGCCGACAGCGCCGCGCGGACGGCGGGCTCGTGCCACGGCGCGGTCCCTTCGATCTGACCGATACGGCGCCCGGCGGCATCGAAGAAGAGGGTCGTCGGCAAGCCGCGCAGTTTAAGGGCGCGCGACAGCGTCCCCTTGTCGTCGAGCAGGCGCGGCAGGTTGACGATACCGGTCTCGGCATAGAATTCGTCGACCTTGGCAAGGCCCTGGCGGTCCTCGCTGATGGCCAGCACCTCGATACCGTTGTCGGCAACATCGGCGCGCAGCCGGTCGAGGTCCGGCATTTCGCGCACACAAGGCGCGCACCAGGTGGCCCAGAAGTTGACGACCAGCGCCCGGCCGCGGAAATCGGTCAGGCGGCGGGCAGGATTGGGGCCGTCGATGAAGGGCACGTCGGGCGCCATTTCGCCAGCAGACGATGGAACGAAGCCCGGCAAAGCGGCAGCCAGGGCGGGACAGGTGGCGGCTTCGGCCCTTGCCAGGATCGGCGATATGCCGAAAATGGCCACCAGCCCGAGAATCAGGCTGCGTCTTGCGATTGACGGCAAGACCCCGGTGGAGACCGCAAGCGCCATGCCCGACCCCGTTTTCCTCATCGGTTCCGCCCGGCCATGAGCGGACCGAAAAAAAATCCAGCCAGCGATTCGGCGTCGGCCAGTTCGATCTGGGGCGGCCGCTTCGCCGCCGGCCCATCGGCGATTATGGAGGACATCAACGCTTCCATCGGTTTCGACCGGCGCCTGTACGCCCAGGACATCGCCGGGTCGAAGGCCCATGCCGCCATGCTGACGGCCCAAGGCATCATAGCGCCGGCAGACGGCGAGGCCATAGCCCGCGGACTGGACCAGGTTCTTGCCGAGATGGCGGGAGGCGGCTTCGATTTCAAGCGGTCGCTGGAAGACATTCACATGAACGCCGAATCGCGGCTGGCGGAAATCGTCGGCGAGGCGGCCGGCCGGTTGCACACGGCGCGTTCGCGCAACGACCAGGTCGCTACCGATCTTAAGCTGTGGGTACGCGACGCCATCGATGGACTAGCCACGTCGTTGCACGACCTGCAAGGGGTGCTGATCGAACGGGCGGAAGAGCACGCGGAAACCTTGATGCCGGGATTCACCCACCTGCAAACGGCGCAACCGGTGACGCTCGGCCATCATCTGCTGGCTTATGTGGAGATGCTGGGCCGCGACCGTGGGCGCTTCGCCGACGCACGGCGGCGGCTCAACGAAAGTCCGCTCGGCGCGGCGGCTCTGGCGGGAACCGCCTTTCCCATCGACCGCGCCGCCACGGCCACGGCGCTCGGCTTCGACCGGCCGGCGGCCAATTCCCTGGATGCGGTTTCGGACCGGGATTTCGCATTGGAATTCCTGTCCGCCGGGGCCATCCTGATGGTGCATCTGTCGCGCCTGGCCGAGGAACTGGTCATCTGGTGTTCGCCCCAGTTCGGCTTCGCCCGACTGTCGGACGCCTTTTCGACCGGCAGTTCGATCATGCCGCAAAAGCGCAATCCCGACGCCGCCGAACTGGTACGCGCCAAGTCAGGCCGCGTCATCGGCGCGCTCAACACCCTGCTGATCGTCATGAAGGGTTTGGCGCTGGCCTATGGCAAGGACATGCAGGAAGACAAAGAGCCGGTATTCGATGCCGCCGATACCCTGGAGTTGTGTGTTGCTGCCGTCACCGGCATGATGCGGGACGTGGCCTTCGACAAGGACCGCCTGCGGGCGGCGGCCGGTTCCGGCCACACGACGGCGACCGATCTCGCCGACTGGCTGGTGCGCCGCCTGGGCATGCCGTTCCGCAAGGCGCACCACGTCACCGGCGCGGCGGTGCGTTTGGCGGAGGAGCGTGGTTGCGGCCTGGCCGATTTGCCCCTGGCGGCGCTGCGCGAACTGGAGCCCGGCATCACGGCCGAGATATTCGAGGTGTTGAGCGTGGAAAATTCCGTGCGCAGCCGCACCAGTTTCGGCGGGACGGCACCCGACAACGTCCGCGCCGCCGCCGCCCTGGCGCGGCGGCGATTCCTGGGCGGCGGGCGTTGACGGCCATGCGCCGCCAAACCGCCCGCGCCCTTCTCCTGCTGATCGTCTTGGCCGTCGTCATGCCGCTGGCGGGATGCGGCAAGAAAGCCGCGCCGCTGCCGCCTGACGGCAACGAGTTTCCCCGGCAATATCCGTTCTGGTAGGCCCGCGCGTGAACACGTTCTTTCCCTATGCCGACGGCGTCATGTGTGCCGATGGGGTTTCGCTGGAGCGCATCGCCGAGGCGGTCGGCACGCCCGTCTACGTCTATTCCACGGCAGCGTTGACAGCGGCCTACCAAGCCTATGCGACGGCTTTCGCCGACCTGGACGCCGGCATCTGTTACGCCGTCAAGGCCAACGGCAACCTCGCCGTGATCCGTACCCTGGGCGATCTGGGCGCCGGGGCGGACGTGGTCTCCGGGGGCGAGCTGGTCCGCGCCATGACCGCCGGCGTCCCGGCCGGGCGTATCGTTTTTTCCGGCGTCGGCAAGACCGCTAACGAATTGGTTCAGGCGCTGCGCGCTGGGGTACATCAGATCAATGTCGAATCGGAACCGGAACTGGAGCTGCTCGCCAAGGTCGCCCAGCACATCGGAATCGCGGCAGCGATTTCCATCCGCGTCAATCCGGACGTCGATGCCCATACCCACGCCAAAATCACCACCGGCAAGAGCGAGAACAAGTTCGGCATCGACATTGACGATGCGCCGCGCGTCTATGCCCGTGCCGCCGCTCTGCCGGCCATCCAGGCGGTCGGCATCGCCGTGCACATCGGCTCGCAGCTGCTCGACCTCGCGCCCTATCGCACCGCCTATGCCAAGGTCGCCGAGTTGGCGACGGCACTGCGCCGCAACGGCATCGGGATCGAACGACTGGACCTTGGCGGTGGCCTGGGCATCGATTACGGCGAAGGCCAAGCGCCGAGCCATACCGCCTATGCCGAAATCGTGAAGCAGACGGTGGGTCATCTTGGCTGTAGACTGTTGCTGGAACCTGGCCGGTCGTTGGTCGGAAACGCTGGCACGCTGGTCAGCCGGGTTCTTTACGTCAAAGAAGGTGCAACCCGTCGTTTCCTGATCGTCGATGCGGCCATGAACGATTTGCTTCGACCGGCACTCTATGACGCCTTTCACGCCATCGCGCCCGTGCGGGCCGCAGCGGCCGGCGATCCCTTGACTCCCTTCGACGTGGTCGGCCCGGTCTGCGAAAGCGGCGATACCTTTGCCACATCGCGGCCGCTGCCGCCGCTCCAGGCTGGCGATCTGATCGCCTTCGCCAGTGCCGGAGCCTATGGCGCCGCCATGGCCTCGACCTATAACGCCCGGCCGCTGGCCGCCGAAGTCATCTGTTGCGACGGCGCCTTCGCCGTGGTCGGCCGGCGGCTGTCGGTGACGGAAAGCATGGCCCGCGAATCCCTGCCGCCGTGGTTGGAAGCGGCCGTACCGCCGCGCCCGGCACGCCGCCGAGCGGAGAAACGGGCATGATCTCTCCTGTGCAGACGACCCCGGAGCCGGCTTCCCCGTCGTCCGGCCAGGCCTCGCCTAGCCGGCCCGAGCCGATGGAAAGCCTCCTCGACAGCCGGACGGAGGCGACGCTGATCCGTCGCCTGTCGCTGTCGCGACTGGCGCTCGGCTGGGAGCGGTTGTGGCTGGCAGGCTGGCCGACGGCGGCGCTGCTGGCCGGACTGTTCGGCCTGGCCCTGACCGACATGCTGCCGTGGTTGCCGGGTTGGCTGCACGTCCTCGTCCTGCTGCTCTTCACCGCCGCCATCGTCCTAGCGGGACGCCATGGCTGGCGCACCTACCGGCCAGTCGAAGCCGAGGCGCCGCGGCAGCGCTTGGAGCGCGACAACGATTTGCAGCACCGGCCGCTGACGGCGCTGAACGACCGGCTGATGGGCGGCGCCGACGACCGCATGGCGCGTACCTTGTGGCTGGCGCATCGCGAACGCATGGCGCGTCTGGTCCACGATCTGCGCGTCCGCCTGCCGGCACCCGAAGTGGCGCGCCGCGATCCGCGCGCCTATCGCGCCGTTGCCGTGCTGCTGCTGTTCATCGGTCTGGCCGCCGGCCATGCCCAGGCGCCGGAGCGATTGCAGCGCGCCTTGAGCCCGCAGTTGTGGGTGGCCGCGCCCGTGCCGGTGCACATCGAGGTGTGGATCACGCCGCCCGCCTATACCCGCCTGGCCCCCAGCTTCCTGGAATGGAACAACGGCGTCGGCAAGACTGCCGGCCCTGCCCTATCGGTGGGCCAGACGACGGTACCGGCAGGGCGGCAGCAAGCAGGACCGGCTCCGGCGGGGCCGACATCGGAACAGCCGCTGCGCGTTCCGGCGGGCAGCACCCTGCTGGCCCAGGTCACCGGACCGGCCGTTCTGCCGGTGCTCGACACCGGCAAGCAGCGCGCCGAATTCGATAAGCTGGGCGGGGCCAGCTATAAATTGGAAACCACACTGACGGCGGGCAGCCGACTGGCCGTCGAGGCCGGCCGGGGCGCCCCCTTGGCCTCGTGGCCCATCGCCGTCATCCCCGACATCGCGCCGACCATCGCCTTCACCAATCCTCCCGAGGGCAACCGGCGCAGCCACCTGATGCTGAACTACGAGGCCAGCGACGATTACGGCCTGACCGATATCACCGCCGTCATCCGCCGCGCCGACGGCGGCCGCGGACCGGGCGGGCGCGATCGCATCGACCTGCGCATGCCCGTGCCGAAACGCGGCCCGGCCAAGGTCAAGGGCAATACGGTGCGCGACCTGACCGCCGATCCGTGGGCGGGACTGCCGGTGAAAATCGTGCTGATCGCCAGCGACGAAGCGGGGCAGACCGGGGAAACCGCCACGCTCGACATCGTGCTGCCGGAGCGGGTCTTCGCCCATCCGGTGGCGCGCGCCATCGTCGAGGAACGCAAGCGCCTGTCCGTCCCGACCGAGCTTAACCGCCGGCGGACCATCGACGGGCTGGAACAGATCATGGGCATGCCGCAGTTCTTCGGCGGCGATACGGTCGTTTTCCTGGCCTTGTCGGTGTCGCGCTCCCGCCTGATGCACGACAAGAGCGACGGCGGCGTCGAATCCGTGCAGGAGATCTTGTGGAGCACGGCGCTGCGGGTCGAGGATGGCACCATTTCGGTTGCCGACCGCGAGCTGCGCCGCATTGAGGAACGGCTGATGGAGGCGATGCGTCAGGATCGCTACAGCCCCGAGATCGAACAGATGCTCAACGAACTGCAACGGGCCATCGACGAATTCCTGCAAGCGATGATGGAACAAATGCAGCAGCAGGGCATGTCGATGGAAGACATGCCGCTCGACCCCGACATGCAGACGATCAGCCGCAACGAGTTGCAGCAGATGGTCGAACGTGCCCGCGAGATGGCGCGCATGGGCAACATGGACGCCGCCCGCCAGATGTTGGCCGAATTGCAGCGCCAAATGCAGAACCTGCGCGCCGCCGCCATGCAGCAGCAGCGCGGCCCCAACCAACGGGCCGGTCAGCAGATGCAACAGATGATGCAACAGATGCGCGATTTGGCCAGCCGCCAACAGGACCTGTTGGACCGCACCTTCCGCCGGTCGCAGCAAGGACAACAGGGACAGCGCGGCCAGCAATCGATGACCGAGGACGCCCTGCGCCGCCTGCAGGAACAAATGAGCCGCATGCAGCAGCAGGGTCAGCAAGGGCAACGAGGCCAGCCCGGCCAACAGGGGCAACGCGGTCAACCTGGGCAGCAGGGGCAGCAGGGGCAGCAGGGGCAGCAGGGGCAACCCGGACAGGGCGGACAGCCGGACCAGGGCGGCGAGCCGGGCGAGATGAGCGACGAGGAAATGCAGGCCCTGATGGACGAGCAGCGGGCGCTGCGCCGCGAGTTGGGCGAGCTGATGATGAAGATGAGCGAAATGCTGGGCCAGATTCCCGACAGCATCGGCAAGGCCGAGCACGCCATGCGCGACGCCGCCGACTCGCTGGGCGCCGGGCAGCCCGGCGCCGCCGTGCCGTCGCAAAGCGAAGCCCTGGATCAGCTGCGCCAGGGCCAGCAGCAGGCTGCCCAGCAGATGATGCGCCAGTTCGGCGGCATGACCGGCATGCGCCCGGGCGAGCAACGGCGCGGCTTGACGCCCAATCGCGATCCCTTTGGACGGCAACCGGAGGGTGCCTCCGGTTCCACCATGGAGGGCGATATCGAGGTGCCCGACCGCATGGAAATCCTGCGCGCCCGGCAAATCCTCGACGAATTGCGCTCGCGCGCCAATCAGCGTAACCGCCCGCCGATGGAGCGGGAATACCTGCAGCGCCTGATGGATCAGTTTTAGGCGGCAGTTCGCGTTTGTGGGAAACCCCGGGCTTCGCCTACACTGCGCCGGCAGCGCAAGGGACCCAGTACCGGCGCGACAAGCGTACATGATAACGCAGTTTTCCGACGAGGTGACGGTGACACCGACCATATTGCCAGCCCGTAAGCGCCGCGATCCCGGCCACCGCGTTCGCCGCCATTGGGCAATCGCCCTGACGGCGGTGCTGTTGCTGCCGTCGACCTATGTCTCGGCTGAACGCGCCGAGTTCATGCAGGTCGCCGACGTCGGCATCCCAGATGCGACGTTGCGGGTGATGACACCGCGTACCGGCAAATCGGTGTCGGGCAGCTATCTGGCGGCGCGCCACGCCCAGGCCCGCCGCGACCTGGAGCAGGCAGCCGACAATCTGATCGCTGTCCTCGCCGCCGATCCGAAGAATCCGGATCTGTTGCGTTCGACGATGATGATCCTGTCCGTCGACGGCCGCATGGACGACGCCATAAAAATGGCAGATCGCCTGCTCGCCGTCGAAAAAGACAATCCCATGGCGCACATGCTGGTGGCCACGCGCGATATGAAGGCCGGCCGGCCCAAGGACGCCGAGGCCCACGTCACCGGACTGCCCAACACCGGCATTTCAGCAGTGGTCGGTCCCTTGCTGCGAGCCTGGGTGCTGGCGGCGCAGAACCGTACCGACGATGCACTGGCGGCGCTGGTACCGTTGTCCACCAACCGCGGCGCCACGGCCATGCGCCAGCTCCATGTCGCCTTGATCAATCAGGTCGGAGGCCGCCTCGGCCCGGCAGAAGCCGCTTTTCGCGAAACCATGAGCGATCCGGAAAGCCTGTCGCTGCGCCAGGTGCAGATGATGGGTGCCCTGCTCGAAGCGACCGGACGCCAGGGCGAAGCCGAAACGCTGTATAGCCAGTTTCTGGATAGAAACCCGGAATCGCAATTGCTAGGCCCGGCCCTGCAGCGGCTGCGCTCGGGCGGCAAGGTCGGCCCGGTCGTCTCCACCGCCAGCGAGGGCATGGCCGAGGCGCTGTTCGGCGTCGCCAATAGCCTGCGCCAACAGGCCGGGCGCGACACCGGCCTGGCGCTGGCCAACATGGCGCTGCACCTGCGCCCCGACTTCCCGCTGGTGCGCATCCTGTTGGGCGAGATGTTCGAGGCCGAAGAACGCCTGGAAAAGGCCAACCAGGTCTACAAGGGCATTCCCGACAATTCGCCCTTCGCCTGGACGGCGCGCATGCGGGTGGCCAGCAACCTGGACCGGCTCGACAAACTCGACGAGGCGGTGAAAGCGCTGGAAGCCATGGCCGCCGAATATCCAGACCGCGCCGATCCCTATATCAGCCTGGGCGACATCCTGCGCGGCCACGAACGCTTTCCCGATGCCATCGCCGCCTATAACAAGGCCATGGTACGCATCGGCACGCCGGGCAAGCGCCATTGGTCGCTGCTCTATGCGCGCGGCATCGCCTATGAACGCTCGAAGCAATGGGACAAGGCCGAACCCGACCTGGTTAAGGCGTTGGAATTCGAGCCGGAGCAGCCCTATGTGCTCAACTATCTTGGCTATTCCTGGATCGACCAGGGGCTTTATCTGGAAAAGGCGCAGAAGATGATCGCCCGCGCCGTCGAACTGCGGCCCCACGACGGCTTCATCGTCGACAGTCTCGGCTGGGCCCATTACCGGCTGGGCAACCTGCCCGCCGCGGTCAAAGAACTGGAACGCGCCGTCGAGCTGCGCCCCGAGGATCCGGTGATCAACGACCATCTGGGCGATGCCTATTGGAAGGTCGGTCGACGCCAGGAAGCGCGCTTTCAGTGGATGCGCTCCCTAAGCCTCAATCCCTCCGACGAACTGCGCCCGCAGGTCGAGGAAAAGCTGCAGAAGGGGCTGGTCGAAGGGCAAGCGACGACGCCCGGCGGCAATGGCGGCTGAAGGTGCCCGAGCGCCGGACTGGTAACGGCCCGGCGGCCGAAGCAGCGGTTTCCGCCTTCGCCCCGGCCAAGATCAACCTCTATCTGCACGTCCTCGGCCGGCGCGCCGATGGCTATCACGACCTCGACAGTCTCGTCGTCTTCGCCGGCACCGGCGATCGCATCGAAGCCGCGCCGGCAGGCGACCTCAGCCTGACGGTGACGGGGCCCTTCGCCGCCGCCGTGCCGGTGGGCGAGGACAATCTGGTGCTGCGCGCCGCCCGCGCACTCGCCGCCGCCACCGGCGTTGCCGCCGGGGCCGCCATCCGTTTGGACAAGCACTTGCCGGCGGCGTCCGGCATCGGCGGCGGATCGGCCGACGCGGCCGCGACCATCCGGGCACTCTCCCGGCTGTGGCGGGTCGAACTGTCGAAGCAAGCCGCGATGGGGCTCGCCCTCGGCCTCGGCGCCGATGTGCCGATTTGCCTGGCCGGACGGCCGGCCTATCTCGGCGGCATTGGCGAGGCCATCGAGCCGGCGCCGATGCTGCCGCCGGCCTGGTTGATCTTGGCCAATCCATTGCAAGCGGCATCGACGCCACGGGTATTCGCCGCCCGTCAGGGTGCTTATTCCCAGGCCGGCCGCTTCGCCGATGCACCGGCCGATGCCGGCGATCTGGCCCGTCTGCTGGCCGGGCGGCGCAACGACCTGACGGCGGCGGCAACCAGCCTGGTGCCGGCGGTGGGCAGCGTCATCGCGGCGCTGCAACAGCTGCCCGGCGCCCTGATCGCCCGCATGTCGGGCAGCGGCGCCACGGCTTTCGCCTTGTTCGCCGAGGCCGAAGCGGCACGGCAGGCCGCCCGGCGGCTGGCCGCCGAGCAGCCCAACTGGTGGGTGGCGGCAGCACCGTTGCTGCGCGAGGCGGCCGATACGCAGGACGGCGAGAAAGGAGGCGACGCGTGGACATCTATCATATCTGGTGCGACCTGAAGCCCGGCGAGGACGATTGGACCTTCGCCGGACATCTACGCACGTTTCTCGACCACCTGAAGGCGGACGGCCGCATTGCCGGCTATCGCCTGACCCGTTGCAAGCTGGGGCTGCGTCCCGACGGTTTGGGCGACTTCCACGTCATGGTGGAAACCCGAGACCTGGCACAGCTCGACATGGCCTTTCGCGACGTGGCCGGACGCGACGGCCAGACCGAGGTTCTGCACCACGCCGTGAATTCCCGGGTAACGGGCCTGCGCTTCGCCCTGTACCGGGATTTTCCCGACACTGTCCGGCGCCATGGCGAAGAGCGTTTTTGAGCGCAAGAGTGGTTCAATCCACCGATAAAATGTTCTAGGTTGCCGGCGGGACGTTCGTCCCCGCGGCCTTCGGGACAATAAGCAAAATTCCTGCATTCGGCGGCATGACCCAGGTCGCCTATCAAGACGGAGAGTACGATGGATACGTTGAGGTGTGACGTTGTGGTGGTGGGCGCCGGCAATGCGGCGTTGAGCGCGGCGCTGTCGGCCCGCGAACGGGGAGCCGACGTGCTGGTGCTGGAACGCGCGCCGGAAGACGAGCGCGGCGGCAACAGCCGCTTCACGGCCGGCATCATCCGCACCGTCTTCAACGGCGTCGACGATCTGGAAAAGCTGTTCGAATTGAACGCCGAGGACAAGGCGAAGTCGGATTTCGGCACCTATCCCAAGGAAAAGTTCTTCGATGACCTGGGTGAAATCACCAACTACCGGACCAACCCCGACCTCGCCGAACTGCTGGTCACGCGCAGCTATGAGACCATCCGCTGGCTGAAGGAAAAGGGCGTCAAGCTGCAGCCGTCCTATGGCCGCCAGGCGTTCAACGTCAACGGCACGTTCAAGTTCTGGGGCGGTCTGGCGGTGGAGACCTGGGGCGGCGGCCCGGGCCTGGTCGATAACCTGTTCGAAGCGGCCAAGCGCGACGGCATCAAGGTGCTGTACGAAGCGCGCGGCATCAAGCTGATCCACGACGACGACGGCATTCACGGCGTCCTCGTCAAGCACAAGGGCGTGTCCAAGGAAGTCCGCGCCAAGGCGGTAATCCTGGCCTGCGGCGGCTTCGAGGCCAATGCCGAGATGCGGACGAAGTACCTGGGCCCCGGCTGGGACATGGCGGCTGTGCGCGGCACCCGCTTCAACACCGGCGACGGCATCACCATGGCACTGGAAGCCGGCGCCTCGCCCTACGGCAACTGGTCGGGCTGCCACGCCGTGGCCTGGGACAAGAACGCCCCGGAATTCGGCGATCTCGCCGTCGGCGACGGCTTTCAGAAGCACTGCTATCCGTGGGGCATGATCGTCAATGCCAACGGCGAGCGCTTCGTCGACGAAGGCGCGCATTTCCGAAATTACACCTATGCCAAATACGGCAAGGAAATCCTCAACCAGCCGGGCCAGTATGCGTTCCAGATCTTCGACAAGAAGATCATCCCGGCGCTGCGCGACGAATATCGCATCCGCGAGATCACCAAGTACTCCGCCAACACCATCGAGGAGTTGGCGCACAAGATGGAAGGCGTCGACGCCCCGCGCCTGATCAAGACGATCAAGGAATTCAACGCCGCGGTGCGCAAGGATATTCCCTACAATCCGGCGATCCTCGACGGCCGGCGCACCGAGGGCCTGAAGATCGACAAGACCAACTGGGCCAACCCGCTGGACGAGGCGCCGTTCGAAGCCTACGCGGTGGGCTGCGGCATCACCTTCACCTTCGGCGGGGTGCGGGTGAACACGGATGCCCAGGTGATCAACACCGACGGCCTGCCGATGAAGGGCCTGTATGCCGCGGGCGAGATGGTCGGCGGATTGTTTTACTTCAACTATCCGGGAGGCTCAGGCCTGACCTCGGGCGCCGTTTTCGGCCGCATCGCTGGCGACTCGGCGGCGCGCTCGCTCAACCGGGGCTGATCCCTCGCGGGGTACTCCCCGCAAGGCGGATGTGAAAATCATAGGGGCGGGTTTGAAACCCGCCCCTACAGCGTTTCAGGAGTGGAGTCAGCCGCCGTTCGCGGACAGGGTTTCCGCAACCGCCTCGATAGCCAGCGCGTAGCCACCCACGCCGAGGCCGCAGATCACCCCCGTCGCCGCTTGCGAAACGAATGAGTGCCGGCGGAATTCCTCGCGCCGGTGGACATTGCTGATATGCACCTCGACCACCGGACCGGTGAAGGACAGCAGGGCGTCCATGATGGCCACCGAGGTATGGGTATAGGCGGCCGGATTGATGACGATGGCCGCCGCCGTGCCGCGCGCCGCCTGAATCCAATCGACCAAGGCGCCTTCCTGATTGGACTGATGGAAGGCGATCTCGAAGCCAAGCTTGCCGGCCCGTTCGCGGCACAGCTTTTCGACATCGGCCAGCGTCGCGGTGCCATAGATCGACGTCTCGCGCGTGCCCAGCATGTTGAGGTTGGGGCCGTTGAGAATCTGGATGATCTTTGCCACGTCGCGTCCCTCTCATGCCACGGCACGGCAACAGCCGCACCCCGCCTTGGCGTTGCTAACCGCCGGCGGGGTCGAGGTCAAGCTTCGGCGACGTTCAGTGGAGGCGGGCCGGTAGTTCCTTGATCGCCGCGTCGATCATCGCATCGGACTTGGCGCTGTTCGCGGCCAGGCCCTGTTCGATCAGGCTGCGTGTCGCTTCGAGGGCCAAATCGATAGCCAGCGCGCGCACTTCCTGAAGCGCCTTGTGCTCGGCCTGGGCGATGCGGTCGAGGGCCATCTGTTCGCGCCGCGCCAAGGTCTGGCTGAGTTCTTCGGCGGCACGGATGGCGAGACGTTTGGCTTCTTCGCGGGCACGGTCGACGATGGCTTCCGCTTCCTTGGCGGCATCGCGCTGTTTGCGCTGATAGGCGGCCAGCAGCTCCTGCGCCTCCGAACGCAGCTTTTCGGCTTCGTCGAGGTCGTGACGGATCTTGTCGGCGCGATCGTCGAGTCCCTTCCCGGCCAAGCGCGAAATCGGCCGGGATACCAAGGCGATGAAAATGACGAAGGCGACGAGGAACCAGAATGTGGGATCGTGGAACATCGGTGGTGCGCTCCGTTGGCCTTAGGCGCGGTTTTTCGCAGCCGTGTCGACGGCCACCGCCGTGTCGCCGGCATCCGGCTTGCTGCCCATCAGCCGTTCGGTGGCGGCCATCGCCACATCGACGGCCGCCGTGCGTATGCCGGCCAAGGCCGCTTCCTTGGCCTTGACGATGGCAGCTTCGCCTTCGGCGATGCGCTTGGTCAGCCGTTCGGCCAATTCCGCATGGCTTCGGCTGGCCTCGGCGGAAGCCTTGGCGCCAGCGTCGGCGATGGTCGCCTGCGCCTGCGAGCGGGCCTGGGCCTGGGACCTTTCGTAGGCCTCCAGCAACGCTTCCGCCTCTTTACGCAAGGCGGCGGCACGCTCGAGGTTGTCGTCCATGCGCTTCTGACGCGCCTCGAGGGCGCCCGAGATGCGCGGGACGATCACCCGCCACATCGCCATCAGCAATACGACGAAGGCAATCACCAACCAGGCGACCTGCGACGTATAGGTTGAGATGTCGAGCTGGGGCATCAGGCGTCTCCCGATCGGAACCGGCTAGGAATCGGCGGCATAGGCCGCCGGTCTCAGCCGAACAGAATGACCAGGGCGACGACCAGGGCGAACAGCGCGATGGCTTCCACCAGCGCGAAGCCCAACATGGTCATCGGGAAGACCGCCGGCTGCGCGGCCGGATTGCGGCCCACCGCCTGAATGAAGGAGGCGAAGATGTTGCCGATGCCGATACCCGAACCAATCACGCCAATGGTGGCGAGGCCGGCGCCCAGCAGCTTTGCGGCTTCAAGTTCCATGTCAGGGTC
The DNA here is from genome assembly GCA_945878455.1 of Asaia bogorensis. Taxonomy (GTDB): domain Bacteria; phylum Pseudomonadota; class Alphaproteobacteria; order Rhodospirillales; family CAMCUA01; genus CAMCUA01. The sequence continues at coordinate 14,636 of CAMCUA010000010.1, forward strand.
CCTTTCTTTTACGACTCGAAAAATTTGGATGGCGTTTGCCCGCTCAATCGACGTGGCGCATCAATGCAGATGCAACGCGTCGTTGAGGTAGAGACAGGTGAGAATGGCGAAGACAAACGCCTGCAGGAAGGCGATGACGAATTCCAGTCCGGTCAGCGCCACGACGAAAGCCAGCGGCGCCACGCCGAACACCCCCAGCGAGATGACGAAACCAGCGAAGACCTTCAGCAGGGTGTGACCGGCCAACATGTTGGCGAACAGACGCACGGACAGGCTGATCGGCCGCGACAGATACGAGATGATTTCAATCGGGATCAGCAGCGGCCACATCACCCAATGCACGCCCGGCGGCACGAAGAAGGAGAAGAAATGCAGGCCGTGCTTGGCCAGCGCGATCACGGTGACGCCCACGAACACGGTCAACGCCATGGCGAAGGTGACAACGATATGGCTGGTGAAGGTGAAGGCATAGGGCAGCATGCCGAGCAGATTGCCAAACAGCACGAACATGAAGACAGCGAAGATGAACGGAAAATAAGGCCGCCCGCCGGGACCGACGGTGTCGCGCACCAGATTGGCGATGAACAGATAGGACAGTTCGGCCATCGATTGCCAGCGCCCCGGCACCAAAGCGCGACGGCGCATGCCGACCAGCAGGAAGACGCAGATCGAGGCGACCGCCAGCAGCATGAAGGCCGACGAATTGGTAAAGGAAATATCGATGTCGCCGATGCGCAGCGGAATCAACCGCTTGATCTCGAACTGGGCGAGTGGACTATGTGCTTCGGCCAACGATAACTACTCCCGATCCGACCCTCGGCTGCGCCGATCCTCGCCCTGCCCGCTGTCCCCGGAACCCGGTTCCGATGGCGCGCCCGGTACCGGGCGGTAGCCGACGGCGCCCGACATTCCGGAAGCCGTCTTGTAGACATTGAGCATGCCGGCCGCCCCCCCCAAGAGGATGAACACCAGCATCAGCCAGGGTCGCGTACCCAGCCAATAATCTAAACCCCAGCCCATCGCCGTTCCAACGGCAATAGCCGACACCAATTCGACGCCGATCCGCACGGCATAACCCATTCCCACCGGCGGTCGATCCTCGCCCTTCAACCGCTCGGCCAACGAACCCCCATCCTGGGACTCGCGGGCCTTGCGCAGTCGGGCGTCGAAATCCTTCCACGCCTCGGGCGGTTGACCTTCGCTCATGCAGGGACCCGGAAAGCAAGAATACGGAGGGGCACGAAACCCTCCCGTCCGGCGAATAGCGGCGTCAAACGCGGGTCGGACAATAGTCACGCCCCTTTGGCCTGTCAAGGCGCAATGGCCCGGCATCAAGTCATTGAAGAAAAAAGATTTTTCGAAATAACAGCAAGCCAAATCAGGCCGTCTGGCGAAGCGCGTCGGCTTGGTGTAGATCGACCGAAACGAGCTGCGAGACGCCCTTCTCCGACATGGTCACGCCGAACAGGCGATCCATGCGGGCCATGGTCATGCGGTGATGGGTGATAACCAGGAATCGGGTGCTGCCGGTGTGGGCGATCTCTTCGACCAGAGAGCAGAACCGGTCGACGTTGGCATCGTCAAGGGGTGCATCGACTTCGTCGAGTACGCAGATCGGCGCCGGATTGGTCATAAAGACGGCAAACAGGAGAGCCAGTGCCGTCAACGCCTGTTCGCCGCCCGACAGCAAGGACAATACCTGCAACCGCTTGCCCGGTGGGCTGGCCATGATCTCCAGCCCGGCTTCCAACGGATCTTCCGAATCGGTGAGCTGCAAATGGGCCCGGCCACCGCCGAACAGGCGCTGGAACAGGTCTTGAAAATGACGGTCGACTTCGTGGAACGACGCCAACAGGCGTTCGCGGCCCTCGCGATTGAGTTCGGCAATGCCGCGTCGGAGTTTGGCGATGGCCTGCACCAGATCATCGCGTTCGGAAGCCAGGGTCTGCAGTTGTTCGGTCAGTTCGGCTGCTTCCTGTTCGGCACGCAAATTGACCGGACCCATGCCGTCGCGTTCGCGCAACAGACGCTGCACACGGGCTTCCGTTGCTTCCAGTTCGGGCAGCGCGGCATCCGCCGGCAGCACAGCAAGGTCGCGCAGAGCATCAGGGCCGCAGTCCAGGCGTTCGGCGATGCGTTCGATCAGGGTCCGGCGGTCCTGCTCGCCATGTTCGACGCTGGCTTCGGCACGAACCCGGTCCTCGCGGGCCGCCGAAAGAGCTGAATCAGCCTCGCGCACGGCGCGGTCGGCGGCGTTCAGCCGGGTTTCGGCTTCGGCCAAGAGATCGGCGGACTGACGGCGGGCGGCCTCGGCTTCGTCGAGGGCTGTCATCAGGCTGCCACGCTGCGCCTCGATTTCCGCCGGGCGGACCGCCAGGCGTCCGCGCTCGGCTTCGACCTCGGCACGGCGTTCGGTGAGTTCGGAGATGCGCAGGGCCGAGCCTTCGCCGCGCTGGTTCCAGGACTGAACCTCGCCGGCGATCTCGGCCAGCCGCCGATGGCGCCGTTCAATATCGCGAAGCAAGGTTTCCAACGCGCTGCGCCGTTCGATTAGCACGCCGCGACGCTCGTTGAGATCAGCGCGCAGCGCAGCAATGCGCTGGCGCGCCGCGTCGCCGTCGGGCAAGGCGGCCATGGCGGTGCGCGCCTCGCCATCGCGCGCCGCGGTTTCCTCGGCATCGACGAGCAGGTTGCGCATGGTTTCGGCGAGAGCGAGCAGACGCGAATCCTGGCGCGCCACGCGTTCCTTCAGCGCCGCCAGGGCATCGGCCAAGCGGGCGGCTTCGCGGTCGGCGGTGCGACTGCGATCGCGTACGTCGCGTTCAGCTTGGGCAGCAGCGCCGACGGCGGCGCGGGCCTCTTCCAGCCGGGCGGTTGCGGCTTCGGCTGCGGCACGGGCGCTATCGATGCGCGAGCGCACGTCGCGCAGGCGGTTGCGCTGTTCCAGTCGGGCGGCGGCACCGGTCAGGGCACCCGGCCTTGCCGCATAACCGTCCCAGCGCCACAAGGCGCCGTCGCGGCTGACCAGACGCTGACCCGGGGCAAGGGAGGCCATGAGGCTTTCGCCTGTGGCGATATCCTCGACGATGCCAACGTGCGCCAGCCGACGATCAAGGGCGGCGGGTCCCTTCACCACGTCGGCCAAGGCCCGCGTGCCGGCGGGCAAGGGAGCATCGCCGGTCAGGGGCGGAAGCGTGCGCCAATGGAGGGGTGCCGCTTCGTCGGTGGGCGCCGAAAGATCATCGCCCAAGGCGGCGGCCAACGCGGTTTCGTAGCCAGGTTCGACCGTAATGGCATCGACCAGCAACGGCCACAGATCGGATTCGCCTGATTCCAGCAAGCGGGCCAAGGCCTCTTCGTCGGCGCGCAGGCGGGTATAGACCGAATCGGCTTCCTGGCGCGCGGCGATGGCCACATCCATGGCGGCGGCCGTTTCGGCACGCGCCCGTTCGGCGGCATCGACCTCGGCACGGGCCGATTCCAGCGCCGCACGGGCAGCGCCCAAGGCCGCTTCGGCCGAGGCGAGATGATCCGGATCGATGGTATCGGCCTCGGTGGCCGTGCGTTGCGCCGCCGTTTCTTCCTGCCGCGCGGCGATACGACGGGCCCGCTCTTCCAGTTCGGCGATGCGCCGGGTCAGGCTATGGCGCGCCGCTTCGTCGGCCGCGGCGCGGTCGCTCAGAGCAGCGACTTCAGCCTCTAGCGCGCCGACGACGGCGGCGGCTTCGTCGCGGGCCTGAACGGCGGCGACACGGGCATCGTCCTCACCATCCCGTTCGGCAGCGACGGCAGCGCCTTCTTCGTCAAGTCGGCGCAAGGCAGCAGCAGCATCAGCGGCCAGATTGCGTTCGCGTTCAAGGTCGGCCTCGGTCTGGGCGATACGTGTCGCCGCATCGGCAATCGCTGCCGCGACACGGGCCTGTTCGGCATCCAGATTTTCGCGGGCGACCGTCAGGCGGTGCACATGTGCCGCAGCAGCAGCCTCGGCTTGGCGCAGGTCCGGAAGGGCTGTCGCCACCTCGGCCTGTGCGGTGGCAGCGGCGGCAGCAAGGCCGGTGGTTTCGCCAACCCGCGTTTCGGCGGCGCGCAAGCGGCCGCGGGCTTCCTCCACCGCCGCTTCGGCGGCCTGCCAACGCAGCAGAAACAGCGTCGCCTCGGCCTTGCGGATATGGTCGCTGATGTTGCGGTAGCGGGTTGCCTGGCGGGCCTGCTTCTTCAAGCCCTGCAGCTGGGCTTCCAGGGTCGTCACGATGTCTTCGAGGCGTTCCAGATTGGTTTCGGCGCCCTTCAGACGCAGTTCGGCTTCGTGGCGACGGGAATGCAGGCCGGTGATGCCGGCGGCTTCCTCGAGCAAAGCCCGGCGCTGCACCGGCTTGGCGCCAATGACGGCGCCGACCCGGCCTTGGCTGACCATGGCGGTTGAGCGCGCGCCGGTCGCCGAATCGGCGAACATCAACTGCACATCGCGGGCCCGCACCTCGCGCCCGTTGATGCGATAGGTCGAACCCTCGTTGCGTTCGATGCGCCGGGTGATGTCGAGTTCGTTGAACTCGTTGAACGGCCCGGGCGCGGCGCGGGCCGTATTATCGACGCAGAGCTGTACTTCGGCGATGTTGCGGGCCGGGCGATCGCTGGTACCGCCAAAGATGACATCGTCCATTTCGCCGCCGCGCATCTGCTTGGCGGACGTTTCACCCATCACCCAGCGCAGGGCCTCGACCAAATTCGACTTGCCGCAGCCGTTCGGCCCAACGATGCCGGTGAGCCCAGGTGCCACCGGCAGATCGGTCGGCTCGACGAACGACTTGAAGCCGCTCAGGCGAAGCTTGGTAAACTGAAGCACCGGCCCGCTATCCTTCTCTGTATTTCCCGACTTGCGACCCCCCGCCTAGCGGCGGGAGACCGATGCGTCAGGAACCGACCGCTTTTTGCAGCAGTCCGTGCAATTCCTCGAACGAACGCATTTCCACCTTCTTGCCATCGATCAGAAAGCTCGGGGTGGAGGTAATTCCATGTTCCTTGGCGCCATCGTCGGCATTTTTCCGGATGCCGGTCAGCAGCGGCTGATCGGCCACGCAGGTTTCGAAATCGGCATCCGACATACCGCCCAGGCGGGCGACCTGCATCAAGGCCTGACGCGGGTTGGGCGATTGCGACCAGGTCAGCTGGCTGCGAAACAGCACGTCGATGAAGCCGAAATAGCGCTTCTCGCCGGCACAGCGGGCCAACATGGATCCGGCCAGGGCCAAGCCATCCAAGGGAAAATCGACGAACACCAGCTTCACCTTGCCGGTATCGATGAAATCCTTCTTGATCGCCGGCAGGTAATTCTGGTGAAAATTGGCGCAATGCGGGCAGGTCAGCGAGGCGAACTCGGTCAAGGTCACCGGCGCCTGGGGGTTGCCCATGGTCTTGGTCGCCAAGGCTTCCTGCAGCGGAGCGTTCTCGGCGGTCGCGAATCGACCGACGATCAACAGCGCCACCAGGGCTAGACCCACTAGGATTCGTTGCAAAGAAATCTCCCGCCACAAGATGTCGTGACTATAGTGCCCAGGGCGCGGTGCGATCAAGGGTCGATCGGCCCGGGCAAATCCCTAAGATGTGCTTAAGAATAAGACCGATTGTGGCGGGAGTCAGGCCTTCTTCGCAGCCCGGCCGGCATCGCGGGTCCGAACCGCCTGGCCAAGCCGGGCCAGGGCGGCGCGCAGATCGTCATCGGCGATGACCGCCAGGCGATCCGTCAGCAGTGGATCGGCGGGCGCATCCGGCACGGGATTGGCGCGCGGCAGGCGCAACCGTTCCGGCATAGGGCGCTGAATCAGCCGCAGCCGGGTGACGGCGCGATAGCCGAAATGGCCGTTGATGCGTTCCAGGATCAAGGCTTCGGCGTGCTGCAATTCGAGGGCCAGCGCGCCGCCATCGACGCGCAGGTGCAGGGTGCCGTCCTCGCGCTTACCCGGCGGGAAGGCGATGCGTTCCGGCATGGTGCGGGCCGCCAGTAGGGGCCCGACGATGTCGCCCCAGCGTTCGACAATGGACAAGGCGGCGAAGCCACGCCGGGCCAGTGCCGGGCGGAGGAGTTTCGCCACCGTCGGCGCCAAGGCGCGCGGTCCGCCGCCGCGTTCGGCCATCTCCATATCCTTCCGCCAACTCGATGCGGCTGCATTGCCGACGGTATGCTACGGTGCGGCGCAGACCGACACAATCGCCGCGCCGATGACCGCCTCCCTGCTCACCGCCAGCGCCCGCCAGCGCGCCGCCCTCGCCGGCCGGCTGCTGGACTGGTACGACCGCAATCGCCGCGAATTGCCGTGGCGGGCGCACCCGGGCGAATCGGCCGATCCCTATCGGGTGTGGCTGAGCGAGATCATGTTGCAGCAGACGACCGTGGCCAGCGTGACATCCTATTTCACGGATTTCACCCGGCGCTGGCCGACAGTGGAAGCGTTGGCAGCAGCCGAACTCGACGAGGTCCTGCATGCCTGGCAAGGGCTCGGCTACTACGCCCGGGCGCGCAACCTGCATGCTTGCGCCAAACAGGTGGCAGCAGCATACGCCGGCCGCTTCCCGGCCAGTGAAGCGGAGCTGGCTGGCTTGCCCGGCGTCGGCGCGTATACGGCTGCGGCCGTCGCTGCCATCGCCTTCGGGCTGCCGACAACACCGGTGGACGGCAACATCGCCCGCGTCATGGCTAGATTGTGCGCCATCGCAACGCCACTGCCTGCCGCCCGCGCCGAAGCCGGACGCCTGGCTGCCCGGTTGACGCCAGCGGACCGGCCCGGCGACTTCGCCCAGGCGATGATGGATCTGGGCGCCACCGTCTGCACACCGCGCCGCCCGACCTGTGCGCTCTGCCCGTGGATGGAGACCTGCACGGCGCGACGCGAAGGCCGGGCCGAAGACTTTCCCGTCCGCCCAGCCAAACGGGCACGACCCTTGCGCCATGGCGTGGTGTTCTGGACCGCACGCGACGACGGCGCCATCCTGGTGCAGCGGCGTCCCGAATCGGGCCTGCTCGGCGGCATGGCTGAGTTCCCCTCCACCGACTGGCGGGAGCAGCCCTGGACCGCTGCCGAGGCCCGCTTGGCCGCGCCGGTCGCCACCCGCTGGCAACGGCTGCCGGGCATGGTCGAACACGGCTTCACCCATTTTCGCCTGGAATTAACCGTGTGGACGGGGCGAGTCGGCGGCGGTCCGGCGACTAGCCTTGGCAACGCACGCTGGTGCCATGCCGAAGCGCTGGGCGACCTTGCCCTGCCGACGCTGATGCGCAAGGTGGCGCGGCACGCCATGGGACGGTCCGGGAAGAACGGCGCATGATGCATGACGACGCCGACGACACCGCAACTGGGCGAGCGTTCAGCCGGCTGGCTTTGCCGGTTTGGCTATTTTGCGCGGCAGCGGCAGCCAATCTTTCAGCTCTCGCGCAATCCATTCCCGACGACGACAAGGCGACGCTCAATATTCAGGTCGAGAACGATCTGTTCGGATCGGGTTCGGACCGCAACTACACCAACGGCATCCGCGCGTCCTACCTGTCGGCCCAGGACGACATTCCGGGATGGCTGTTTGTCGCGGCACGCAGCATGCCGTTGTTTGCCGCCGACGGCCGGCTACGCACCAGCTATACCCTTGGGCAGAACATGTACACACCAGACGACACCTCGCGTACCGGCCTGATCGCCGACGACCGGCCTTACGCCGGCTGGCTGTACGGCGGCGTCGGCCTGACTTCCGACAACGGTCGGGTGCTCGACAACCTGGAACTCGACATCGGCATCGTCGGGCCGGCGAGCTTCGCCGAGGATACGCAGCGGGCCTGGCACAAACTGATCGGCGCCGACCGGCCCCAGGGTTGGGACCATCAGCTGCGCAACGAACCGGCCTTCGTGCTGTTTTACGAGCGCAAGTGGCGGGCCATGTACGCCTTCGACGTCACCGGACTGGCGGTCGATGCGACCCCGCACGCCGGCCTGGCTCTGGGCACCGTTTACACCCACGGCGCCGGCGGCCTGACCCTGCGCTTCGGCCAGGACCTGCCCAGCGACTACGGACCGCCGCGCATCCGCCCCAGCCTGCCGGGATCGGGCTTCTTCGTGCCGACCCGCCAGGTCAGCTGGTACCTGTTCGCCGGGATCGAGGGCCGCGCCGTGGCGCGCAACATCTTCCTCGACGGCAATACCTTTACCGACAGCCACAGCATCGACAAGGAACCGCTGGTCGGCGATGTCCAGGCCGGCATCGCCGTCACCTTCGGCGACGCGCGGCTGTCTTATACCTACGTATTCCGCACCAAGGAATTCGACAATCAGGACCAACCCGACCAGTTTGGTTCCTTCAACCTATCGGTACGGTTTTAAGCGCTGCCTAGGAGTCGTAGGCGACCAGCGCGTCGAAGGGAACGTCGAGTTTGTCGCGGCCCTTAAGGAAGGTCAGTTCGATGATGCAGGCGGTACCGACCACCTTGGCGCCGACCCCGCGGAATAGCTTGGTGGCGGCGGCCAGGGTGCCGCCGGTGGCGAGCAGGTCGTCGAGAATGACCACGCGTTGCCCGGGCGCCACCGCGTCGTTCTGAATCTCGATGGTGTCGGTGCCATATTCCAGACTGTATTCGTGGGGCACCACGGGACCCGGCAGCTTGCCCTTTTTGCGCACCATGACGAAGCCGAGACCGAGCTTGAGGGCCAGGGGTGCCGCCACCAGAAAGCCGCGGGACTCGATGCCGGCGAGCACGTCGGGCTGATGGCGGCTGACCAATTTGGCGAGCCGGCCCATGGTCACCTGCCAGGCATCCGGATCGGCGAGCAGGGTCGAAATGTCGTAAAAGAGAATCCCCGGCTTGGGAAAATCGGGAATGCCGCGGATGTGGTCCTTGATGTCCATAAATCGTCCCGTCGCTGATGGTCGCCATGACGCGCCGGGCGATCCTATCGGCTTAGTCCGCTGTCGGCAAAAGCAAAGGCTGACCGCTCAAGCAGCGATCAAGGCCAGCCATTCCTGTTCGCTGAGCACCGTCAACCCGAGCTCACGGGCCTTTTTCGCTTTCGACCCGGCATCGGCACCGACCACGACATAGTCGGTCTTCTTCGACACCGATCCGGCGACCTTGGCGCCGAGAGCTTCGGCCCGTGCCTTGGCTTCGCCCCGGCTCATGGTTTCCAGGCTGCCGGTGAAGACCACGGTTTTGCCGGCAATCGGCGATCCGGTTGCAACGGGGGCGACGAAATCTTCGACCTGCAACTGGCTTGCGAGATCGTCGAGCACCCCGCGGTTGTGGGGTTCGACCATGAAGGCCACCATGTCTTCGGCCATCGAGGCGCCGATGCCGTCAATCGACAACAATTCGCGATGGGCGTCGGATTGTGGATTCTCCGCCTCGGTTATCGCCTTGCGCCAAGCCGCCAGCGAACCGTATTGACGCGCCAGCAGGCGCGCCGTCGCCTGTCCCACCTGGCGTATGCCGAGCGCATAGATGAAGCGGTCAAGCCCGATGCGCCGCCGCTCGGCAATGGCGGCGAGCAGATTGTCGACCGACTTTTCGCCCCAGCCTTCCCGTTGCAGCAGAGCGTCGCGCCGCGCCGCCAGGCGGAAGATATCGCCCGGCCGGTGAATGAGGCCGTCAACCCAAAACGCCTCGACATGTTTGCCGCCCAGGCCTTCGATGTCGAAGGCATCACGGGCGACGAAATGCTTTAGCCGTTCGACGGCCTGGGCCGGGCAGATCAGGCCCCCGCTGCAACGGCGCGCCGCCTCGCCTTCGTGGCGGGGGGCCTGGCTGGCGCAGACCGGGCATATTGCGGGAAAGACAAAAGGCTCCGACGCAGCCGGACGCGCTTCCACCACCACCGCGACCACCTGCGGGATGACATCGCCGGCACGCTGGATGACGACGGTGTCGCCGACGCGAATATCCTTTTCCCGGATGTAATCTTCGTTGTGCAGGGTGGCCCGGGCGACGACGACGCCGCCGACGGTGACCGGTTCCAGATTGGCGACCGGCGTCAAGGTGCCCGTGCGCCCGACCTGAATGGCGATGTCGCGCACGACGGTACGCGCCTGTTCAGCGGGGAATTTATGCGCCACGGCCCAACGCGGCGCGCGGCTGACCTGTCCGAGCCGCTGCTGCCAGTCGAGGCGGTTGACCTTATAGACCAGCCCATCGATGTCGTAATCGAGGCTATGACGGTCGGCGGCCAGGCGGTCGTAAACCGCCAGCGCCGCATCGAGGGAATCGCACAATTGGCGCCGCGGATTGGTGGCGAAACCCCAGGCTTCGATCCGCTCGAGAAAGGCCCATTGGGTGGACCAGCTTTCCGCGCTGATCTCGCCCCAGGCATAGGCAAACAGCCGCAGCGGACGGCTTGCCGTGATAGCGGGATCGAGTTGGCGCAGGCTACCGGCGGCGGCGTTGCGCGGATTGGCGAAGGCCTTTCCGCCCGCCGCTAACTGGCGACTGTTGAGCGCGAGAAAGTCCGTACGCGACATATAGACCTCGCCACGCACTTCGAAGACGTCGGGCGCGTCCGCGGGCAGAACAGAGGGAACGTCGTGCATGGTACGCAGGTTGGCGGTGACGTTTTCACCGACCCGCCCATCGCCCCGGGTCGCGCCGGAAACGAATCGATGCTTTTCGTAACGCAGCGATATGGATAAGCCGTCGATTTTCGGTTCCGCCGTAACTTCGACGGGCGCATCGTCGCCTAGCAGCAGAAAGCGGCGGATGCCGGCGATGAATTCGGCCACGTCGTCGCGGGTAAAGACGTTGCCGAGGGAAAGCATGGGGCGGGTGTGAACGACCTTGCCGAATCCGGCCGACGGAGCGGCACCGATGCGCCCGGACGGACTGTCGGCACGCAACAGATGGGGGAAGGCCGCCTCGATAGCCTGATTGCGCTGGCGTAGGGCATCGTATTCGGCGTCGCTGACCAGCGGCGCATCGGCTTGATAGTAGGCGCTGTCGTGCCGGGCAATGTCCGCGGCCAGGGCGGCGAGTTCGGCGGCGGCTTGGGCTTCGGTCAGATCGGCAACAGGCACCAGCCGGAGCGAAGCAGCAGTCATCGCGACGCCGCTTCGAGACCGTCGGCGAGCAGGCTGGCTGCCGCCGCGCGGGCTTCGTCGGTGATGCGGGCACCGGCCAGCATGCGGGCGATCTCCTCGCGCCGGCTGAGGTCGTCCAACGCATCGATATGGGTATTGGCGCCGGACCCGGCCACCGACTTCGATACCCGCCAGTGATTCCGGCCGCGCGCCGCCACTTGCGGCGAATGGGTGACGACCAAGACCTGGCAGTCTTCGGCAAGGCGGGCCAGCCGTTCGCCCACGGCGGCGGCGACGGCGCCGCCGACTCCGGCATCGACTTCGTCGAAGACGATGGTCGGCACCGGATCGGCACGGGCGAGGACCACTTTGAGCGCCAACATGAACCGCGCCAATTCGCCGCCCGAACTGATGCGCCCGAGGGGGCCTGGCGCCTGTCCCGGATTGGTGGCGACGTGGAACACGACCTGATCTTGCCCGAGGGCGCCCCAGTCGGCCTCGCCAAGGGGCTGAATGACGGTCGAGAAACGGGCCCCACCGAGACGCAGGGATGCGAGTTCGCCGGCAATGGCCGCATCGAGCTTGCGAGCGGCGCGGCGACGGGCGATGCCGAGGCCTTCGGCCGCCACCACATAGGCGGCACGACATTCCGCGGTCGCCCGGTCCAGGCGAGCCTGCGCCGCACCGCCGTCTTCGATGGCCGCCAAGCGTTCGGCGATGCGGCGGCGCAGATCGGGCAAGGCATCGACGGCGACGCCGTGCTTGCGCGCTTCGGCACGCAACGCGAACAGACGTTCCTCGACCACTTCGAGGCGGCGCGGATCGAGATCGACGGCGCGGGCCAGCCGTTCCAACAGAGAAGAGGCTTCCGCCGCTTCTTCGGCGGCGCGGTCGAGCGCGGCGATGGCGGGTTCCAAGCGACCTTCGGCCAAAGCGGCGGCCTTTTCCAGATGCCGCACGGCATTGCGCAATGCCGCTTCGGCACCCCGAACACCATTCAGTTCGGCCGTCGCATGCCGGATCGCGTCCAACAGTTTTTCGCCATGCATCATCATGGCACGGTCGCGGGCCAGGGTTTGTTCTTCGTCGGGCTGGGGATCGAGCGATGTCAGCGCCGCATCGGCATGGCGCAGCAGGTCTTCGTCGCGGCGTGATTGTTCCGCATCCCGGGCTGCCGCCTCGCTAGCGGCGCGGGCCACCTGCCAAGCCTGCCAAGCGGCTTCGACAGCGTCCCGCTTGCGCTCGAGGCCGCCGTGGGCATCGAGCAGCTGGCGATGGATGGCAGGGCTGGCCAAGCGCTGATTATCGAACTGACCGTGAATATCGACCAGCATGTCGCCGAGTTCGCGCAACAGCCCGATGCTAACCGGCTGATCGTTGACGAAGGCGCGAGACCGGCCATCCGCCCCCAAGGATCGCCGCAGAATGATGGGTGCATCGAGCTCGGCAGCGATGCCGCGTTCGGCGATCAGGCAGCGCGCGGCATGCGCTTTTGGCAGTTCGAAGGTGGCCGCGACCGATGCCGATTCGACGCCTTGGCGCACCAGGGCGCTGTCGGCGCGGGCACCGAG
>CAMCUA010000011.1 GCA_945878455.1 Asaia bogorensis
ACCGTCCTCCCGGAGACGATAAAGCTCGTAACGCTCATCAAGGTCGAGCTGACCATAGTGAATTCCCATCGCAACTCCGAAGCATAACGGTGTTGCACTTGGAATGAGAATTTAGCCTCAGGCATTCGGATTTCAGATGCTTTCCCGGCCTATTCTGTTGCATGTCATAATTTTGTCACAGCGCATTCAATCGAAGCGTTGAATGGGTGGCGTATCCATCCACTGAATCTGTGGAAAAGGCTGTGGGCAACGCCAATCCAGGCAGCGGCAATACGCCGCTCTCTAAGGCGTTGTCCTATTTGATCAAAAATTAGGCAACTTTTATAACCCATTGATATAAATGATGTATTAACAAAATCTCTGTATTCTTGTGGGTTACGGCGAGGTGTGCAGGGCGAGTTCAGGCAATTGTGACCGACCCGTGGCGCGTGTGAACAATCTTCATCCGAATTGCCCGTCGGATAGATTTGAAATACTAGGCTCGATTGGTTGTTCTCTTGCAAAGCCGTCATGAGAAAGACGCTTTTGCATCACTGGCTGCACGCTACGACAAGGCGAAAACTTATCGTTGTTCGCCCTGTCGCCGATGCGACGGATTCTATGCGGCCAAGCGATAATCCCGAACGACATCCGGATTGAGGGTCAGGCCGTGGCCTGGCCGTTCGGACGGCCGCATCATGCCCTTGGCGGGGCGTGGCGGATCGATGAACAGATCGGCGAACCAGTCCATGTATTCGAGAATCTGGCCATTCGGAATAGAAGCCATCAATTGCACCATTAGTTCCGGAAAATGATGGGGCGCCATGGTCATGCCGAAGGTGTCGGCGACCGCCGCGATCTTGCGCAATTCGGTCAGACCGCCACGCGCCACGTCGGGCTGCAAGATGGGAATGCGCGGGTTCTCGAAAAAAGGCCGCAAGTCCCAACGAGTGTAATGGTTCTCGCCGCCGACGATGCGGATGTCGAGCGCCTCGGCAATGCGCAAGTAGCCGGGGAAATCCGAAGCGACGACCGGTTCTTCCAGCCAAAAGATGTCGTATTCCTCGATCTTGCGCCCAACCAGGATGGCACGATCGGCGGTCCAGGCCTGATTGACATCGATCATGATGTCGATGTCGGGGCCGAGGGCGTCGCGCACGGTGCGCACGTTGGCCACGTCCTGGCGGTCCGTGTACATATGGCCGACCTGCATCTTGATCGCGTTGAAGCCTTCGGCAACATACTGCTTGGCTTTGTCCGCCATGCCGTCGCCGCCCAGGCCGCGCCAGCAGCCGGAACCGTAGACGGGAATTTCGTCGCGGCAATGGCCCCATAAACGATGCAGCGGCATACCGGCTTTTTTACCGACGATGTCCCACAGAGCGATGTCGATGGCCGACATGGCGAACATCGTCACCCCCATGCGCCCTACACCCTGTGTCGATTGCCACAGGGACCGCCAGATGCCCTCGATCTCGGTGGCGTCGCGGCCGACGATCTGCGGTGCCATCATTTCCTCGATGCAGGCTTTTACTGTGGCGCTGCCCGTGCCGAGGAAGATGACGTAACCCATGCCGACGATGCCGGACTTGGTTTCGATCTCGACGATGACAAATTCCCGCGGCCGGGCGTAGTTCTTGGTCATCAACGGCTGCTCGATGAAGGGTATCCGCAGTCGCGTGGCGCGCACGTCCTTAATGACCATCGATTCCTCCTCCATTGAATGTCCGCCATTGTCAGGCGGCGTGCTTCGGCGATCAATGCTAGGTTGTTCGTCCTGCCCGTAGAAGGATTCCCAATGCCGCCGTTCCGACCTCCCGTCGCCGACCGACGGCCCGCTACCGATATCCGCCACGGCCACCTTCGTGTCGATCCCTTTGCCTGGTTGCGCGACGACAATTGGCCGCAAGTGATGAAGGATCCGTCGGTACTGACGGCTGATATCCGCGCCTATTTGGAGGCGGAAAACGCCTTTACCGATGCCACCCTGGCACCGACCCAGGCGCTCCAGAAGCGTCTGTTTGCGGAAATGAAGGGACGCATCAAGGAAGCGGACTCTTCTGTCCCTCTGCCTGATGGCTCCTATAGCTATTACGTCCGTTATCGCACCGGCGGGCAGCACCCCTTGTTCTGCCGCCAAGGCCCCGAAGGTACGGAGCGGGTCATGATCGATGGCGACAAGGAGGCTGTGGGCCCGGCGTTCCTGCGCTTCGCCGGTTGCGATCATTCGCCCGATCATCGGCTGATCGCCTACGCGGCCGATGCCATGGGTGCTGAATTCTATACCGTCCGCTTCCGCGATGCCGAAAGCGGTTCCGATCTCGACGACGTGATCACCGATACCCAGGGGGAATTTGCCTGGGCCAACGATGGCCGCACCTTGTTCTATGTCCGGCTGGACGCCAACCATCGCGCCATAGCGGTCTACCGCCACCGGGTGGGCACGCCGGCGGCATCCGATGACCTGATCTACGAACAGCCCGATAGCGGTTTTTATCTCAACATCCGGCTCACCGAGAGCAAGCGCTTCATTGTCATCAACGTCCATGACCACGATACGTCGGCCCAATGGCTGATCGACGCCGACCGGCCGGAATCGGCACCCCGCCCGGTGACGCCGCTGGACGTGGGCGTGCGCTGTACGGTCAGTCATCGTGGCGGTGATCTGCTGATTCTGACCAACGCCAACGGTGCCGAGGATTTCAAACTGGTGGCGGCGCCCGTCGAGGCGCCGGGACGCGAGAATTGGCGCGATCTGATACCCCATCGTCCAGGCAATTACCTGCGTTCGATCCTGGTCTTTGCCGATCATCTGGTGCGCTTGGAACGGGTCGAAGGACAGCCGCGTATCGTCGTGCGCCGCTTCGCCGACGGGCAGGAGCATACGGTCGAATTCGCCGAGGAAGCCTATGACCTTGGCATTGTGACCGGCTATGAATTCGCCACCTCCGTACTGCGCTTTACCTATTCTTCGCCGACGACGCCGCAGCGGACCTACGACTACGACATGGAGAGCCGGAAGCGTACCCTGCGCAAGGAGCAGGAAGTACCCTCCGGCCACAACCCCAACGACTATGTCACCCGGCGCCTATTTGCCGACAGCCACGATGGCGCGCGGGTGCCGATCACCGTGCTGCATCGCGCCGATACGCCCATCGACGGTTCGGCGCCGCTGTTGCTGTATGGCTATGGCTCTTATGGCCTATCGATCCCGGCGGCTTTCGTCACCAACCGCCTCAGTTTGGTGGATCGCGGCTTCGTTTATGCCATCGCTCACATCCGCGGTGGTACCGAAATGGGCTGGAATTGGTATCGCGATGGCAAGCTGCTGAAGAAGAACAACACCTTCCTCGACTTCATCGCCGCCGCCGAACGTCTGATCGCAGCGGGCTATGCGCAAGCGGGGAACATCGCCTGCCACGGCGGCAGCGCCGGCGGTCTCCTGATCGGCGCGGTGATTAACAAACGTCCGGATCTGTTCAAGGCAGCCATTGCCGAAGTACCCTTCGTCGATGTGCTGAACACCATCTGCGATCCGAGCCTACCGCTGACCCCGCCGGAATGGCCGGAGTGGGGCAATCCCATCGAGAACCCTGCCGACTACGCCAACATCCTGTCCTATTCGCCCTACGACAACATCAGGGCGCAGGACTATCCCCATATCATTGCGCTCGGTGGGTTGACCGATCCGCGTGTCACCTATTGGGAGCCGGCCAAGTGGGTCGCCAAGTTGCGGGCTACCAAGACGGACGACAATCTGCTGCTCATGCGCATAAACATGGATGCGGGGCATGCCGGCGCCGCCGGGCGCTTTGACCGTCTGGAGGAGGTCGCACTGGTCTACGCCTTTGTCTTGATGGTCTTCGGTCGGGCCGACGCGGTCGATTGTGGCTCGACCCCAGTGTCGACCCAATGATATAATATCAAATTATGCGGCACCCACCACAGCGCCAGCTTTCAGCATTGTCCGGCGAACCCTTGCACCCCATGGCATGGCGATGAGCATATCCCGGCATGCGTTCGACCCGCACGATCACGGCGCTTGCATCGCCAGTGTGCTGGACGCCGCCGAATTGACCTGCGCCCGCCACGGCGCCCGGCTGACCGGCCGGCGGCGGCGGGTACTGGAACTCGTCTGGCGGTCGCATCGGGCCGTCAAGGCCTACGACCTGTTGGCGCAGATCGCAGACGCTGACCCCAGCGTCAGGCCGCCCACCGTCTATCGGGCGCTCGAATTCTTGATTGCCCAAGGGTTGGTCCATCGTATCGAAAGCTTGAATGCGTTTGTCGGTTGCGCGCGGCCGGGGCAACCGCACCACGAGCAGTTTCTGATCTGCGACGGTTGCGGCACAGTACAGGAAATGGAGGTGCCCGAAGTCGGGCGCTCATTGTCCAAGGCTGCTTCCGTTGCCGGATTCCAAGCGGAACACCAGATGGTCGAGGTGCGCGGCCGCTGCGACGCCTGTTCCCAATCCGCCCAGCAGCCATGAGCCCGTACGGTTCCCATCCCGCGCCCGCCATCGAGGCTCGCGGGGTCAGCTTCCATGCCGATGGGCATGCCATTTTACAAAGCGTCGATATGGCGGTCGCCGCGGGAGAGATCGTTACCCTGATTGGCCCGAACGGTTCGGGCAAGACGACCTTGGTGCGTATCCTGCTCGGCGTACTGAAGCCTGACGACGGTGCCGTCATCCGTCGGCCCGGCCTGACCGTGGGGTATGTGCCACAAAAGGTCGCCATCGATCCCGCCCTGCCGCTGACCGTCGGGCGCTTCCTCCGATTGGGCGGCAAGGCCGGCGACGGCGAGGTCGCCGCCGTCCTCGCCGAAGTCGGCTTGCCGGGCGTGGCCGGGCACATGCTGGCCGGGCTTTCCGGCGGTGAGTTTCAGCGGGTTCTGCTCGGCCGGGCGTTGCTGCGCCGACCCGACCTGCTGATTCTCGACGAACCGACCCAAGGCGTCGACGTCGGCGGCCAGCTCGATCTCTACGCCTTGATCTCCCGCGTTCGCCTACAGCGCGGCTGCGCTATCCTGCTGGTCTCCCACGATCTGCATCTGGTGATGGCGGCCACCGACCGGGTGATCTGCCTGAACGGCCACGTTTGTTGCCACGGCCATCCGGAAACGGTCAGCGGCGATCCCGCCTATATTGCCCTGTTCGGGCCGCGGGCCGCCGAATTGGCGGTCTATAGCCACGATCACGACCATGGCCATGACCTGGGCGGCCGGGTGGTCGGAGATCACAACCACCCGCACCACGATCACACCCATCGGCACGACGCGGCATGATCGAAGATTTTGTCGTGCGGGCGCTGGTCGGCGGCTTGGGGGTTGCCTTGGTGGCAGGTCCGTTGGGCTGTTTCATCGTCTGGCGGCGCATGGCCTATTTCGGCGATTCGGTGGCGCACAGCGCCGTGCTCGGCGTGGCGCTCGGTATTGCGCTCGGCATCGACCTCGGCATCGGTATCCTGATCGTCTGCGTGATCTTCGCCTTGATGCTGGCCTTTTTGCAGTATCAGCACCGATTGGCCACCGATACCTTGCTCGGCATCCTATCGCATACGGCACTGGCTATCGGCATGGTTGCCGTAGGTCTGATGGACTGGCTACGGGTCGATCTGCTCGGCTACCTGTTTGGTGACGTGCTATCGGTGACCACGGCCGACATCGGTCGTATTTGGGGCGGCGGCGCCGTGGCCTTGGCGGTCCTGGCCTATGTCTGGCGGCCCTTGCTGGCGATCACTGTGCATGAGGAGATGGCCCGCGCCGAAGGCGTTCCCGTCGCAGCGGTGCGTGTTGTCTTCATGCTGCTGATCGCGCTGGTCATCGCGGTCGCCATGAAGATCGTCGGCATCTTGCTGATCACCTCGTTGTTGATCGTACCGGCCGCCGCGGCACGTCGCTTTGCCCGTACACCCGAGGCCATGGCAGTGGGTGCTGCCGTGATCGGCGCGTTGGCGGTGGTCGGCGGCCTGGCCGCCTCGCTGACATGGGACACGCCGCCCGGGCCCTCGGTGGTGGTCGCCGCCTCGACGCTTTTCGCCCTTAGCCTCGCCCTCGGTGGGCTCAGCCGGACGGCCCCTTAATCCGGGTGTATGCCTTGTTTGGCCAGGAAGGCGCGGAAAGCGGGACGTTCGGGCAACGACAATTGGCGGGTGACATTCTCCGACCAGGGACAGAATTCCAATGCACCGTATTTGTCGGTGTGGCGCTGCTTTTCCGGCGGTAGCGCCTGACGGGCATGACGCCGCGCATCGTAGGCAGTGACCGCCGCCTCTAGGTTGGAATCGTCATAACGGTCATGGTGAACCACCACCTCGGGTGGTAGGCGCATCGAGGTGCCGGTCTCGCTCGTCTCCGGCCGCTCGGGCCAGCCCACCGCCATGCCGGCGACGGGAAAGACACCCTCGGGTAGGCCCAAAGCCTTGGCGGTATTGTCAATTTGAAAGCGCACCGCGCTCAGCCCGCAGCAACCGAGTCCGACCGATTCGGCGGCCAGCAGAAAGGTCTCGAAGGCAATGGCGGCGTCGACCGCGGCATTCATGAAGGTATCGGTATTGTCGTTGGCATAGGTGTGGCCGCGCATGCGAGCTAAACGCCGGATGCGCCGCACATCGCCGCAGAAGACCAGCAGTACCGGTGCCTTGGATGGCCAGTCCAGGTGCTTGCCCTGGCTGCCCAATTCCCGGCGCAACGCGGGGTCCCGCACAACGATGATCGAATATTGCTGCAGGTCCGACTTGGC
Organism: Asaia bogorensis; assembly: GCA_945878455.1. Lineage (GTDB taxonomy): Bacteria > Pseudomonadota > Alphaproteobacteria > Rhodospirillales > CAMCUA01 > CAMCUA01. The sequence continues at coordinate 6,723 of CAMCUA010000011.1, forward strand.
CGGCGCCGATTGGGCGCAGGCGAGCAGCACGGTCAGCAGCTCTTCGGGCACCGGATCAGGCTTAAAGGTGCGCTGCGAGCGCCGTGCCAGGATGCGCGCCAAAGGCCCTTCGGCGGGCATATCCTTGCCCACGGCGCTGGGCAGTCCGAAACGCCGCTCGATCAGGTCGGCGATGGTTCGTGGTTCGGTCATTGGGGATATAGCCTCAGGCATGCGGTGAGGGCGGCAGGTGGCCGCCGGTATAGTCGCGGTCGGGACGATAGGCGGAGATGTCGATATTGGGCGTCGCGCCGGCGGCGAGTTGGCTGAGGATGCGCCCCGTTACCGCGCCGAAGGTCAGGCCGACGTGGCCATGGCCAAAGCCAAACAGCACGTTGCGAAAAGCCGGCGAGAAGCCGATCACCGGCAGCGAGTCCGGCATCGACGGCCGCGAGCCGACCCAGCGGCTGGCGACGTCGAGTTTGAGGCCGCGCACGATGTTGGTCGCCTGCTTGATGATGCGGAAGGCGCGTTCGTGGTTGGGGGGCGCATCGATGGCGGCGAACTCCGACATGGTCGACAGGCGCAAGCCATGCTCCATCGGCGAAATGGCAATGAAGCGGTCGTTGGACGACAAGTGGATCTTCGGCTTAATTCCGGGATCGGTGATCATGATGTGATAGCCGCGCTCCGAGGCCAGAGGCACATCGCAGCCCAGTTCACTCGCGAATTGGCGTGACCAGGCCCCGGCGGTGATGACCACCAGATCGCAGGGCACGGTGCCTTGGTCGGTGACGATCTGGCGGGGTCCCTCCGCGCCGACATCGAAGCCCCTGACGTCGGCCCTCAGCATCTTGCCGCCGTTGGCGACGAAGGCATTGGCGATGACCTTGGTCATGCGCATCGGATTGATGCAGTCCTGAACGTCGGGATACCAGGTGCCACCGGCGATCTTTTCGGACAGGGCCGGTTCCATCTCGCGCAGTTCGTCGCCGGTCTTTACCTCAAGACGGATGCCGCGTTTGCGGCGCATCTCGACTGCATACATCCCTTTCGCCAGTTTCTCCTTGCTCTCGTAAGTGTGGATCAGACCCCTGGACTCGACCATTTCCGAATGACCGATTTCGCTTAAGACATCGGCGAGCGCATCGCCGGCATGGGCCAACAGATTGGCACGGGCATCGGCGATGGATTCAACCCGGCTCCGCTTGGTCGCCATGGCGAAACGCACGAACCAGGGAATCGCCCTGGGCAGATGGCTGAGCTGCACCGTCAGTGGATGCAGGGGGTCGAGGAACATTCCCGGTGCCTTCCAGGCCATGCCCGGCATGCCGAGCGGTGGCACCGAACCGAGCCCGATGCTGCCGGCGTTGCCGAGTGAGGCACCTTCGCCCGGCTCGTTCTTCTCGATCAGGGTGACGTCGAAGCCGGCACGGCGCAGCCACCAGGCCGTACACGAGCCGACAATGCCGGCACCGATGACGTGGACGCGACGGGATGTGGAATCGGACATGGCGCGCTACCCCCTTTATCTCGCTGGCAAAGGATATGTCGATCCGGGGCAACCCTGCAACGGAGGAGGATGGTGTGTCGTCGTGCTGCTCTTTTGAACTACTGGGTCTCGTCGCCGGTCAGCCGCTTGGCCCACATCAGGCCAAGGGTGGCGCCCTTGGCCCGGGGCAGCAACAGCACGAGGCCGATGGCCGACAGCAACGGCCAAACGGTCATCGACAGCCACAGGGGCGGGGACAAGCTCTGTTCGCTCCACAGGGCCAGGGGTACCATGATGTGCCCGACGGCGACAATGGTCAGCCACGGCGCGATATCGTCGGTGCGGAAATGACCGAATGGTTCCGCACACTGGGCGCAGCTGGGGGTCGGCGTGAGGTAGCCGCGCAGCAATGCACCTTCGCCACAGGCCGGACAACGCAGGCGCAGTCCACGGGCGATGGCCGGCCACGTCCGCCGCGCCGGCGGCAGGCTGGCATCGTCGGCTAGGGGCGGCAATGTCGGATCGACGATCGGCATGATCTAGTTATGATCTGGCTGGTGGCGGCCGACAAGCCACATGCTGCGTGGAGGTAAACCGGCTTGCCACGCTTTGCCGCCTCGCCCTAGGCTGGGCCGTGCCTCCCACTCCCTTGGAAAGCTTTCGCCCATGCCCGACATCGCTACCCCCCCACCGCCGGCCCATCAGGGGTCCGGCGACCGCATCGCCCACGGCGGCAAGTCGATCTATGGCGCGCGCATCGGCGTGCTGATGCTAGACACGGATTTTCCGCGCGTGCCCGGCGATATCGGCAATGCTGAGACTTGGCCGTTTCCGATGATGTTCCGTGTCGTGCGCGGTGCCACCGCCCGCAAAGCGGTCGACCAGCGTTCGCCCGAGGCGTTGCAGGCGTTCATTGCCGCCGGCAAGGAACTGGTGGCTGACGGCGCCGAGGGGCTGACCACCAGCTGCGGTTTCCTGACGTTGTATCAGAAGGAACTGTCGGCTGCCTGCGGGGTGCCGGTTGCGGCCTCATCCCTGTTGCAGGTGCCGATGGTCGACCGTCTGCTGCCGCCGGGCAAGCGTACCGGCATCCTGACCATCGACGCCCGCCGTATAACGCCGGAGCATTTGTCGGCGGCGGGCATCGCGCCGGATACGCCCTTGATGGGCTGCGAGAATGGCGTCGAGTTCCATGTCTTTACGCAACGGCGCAACGGCATCCTCGATTGCGCGCTCGCCGAGCGTGACATCCTGGAAGCTGGCGCCGAACTGGTCCGGCGTCATCCGGAGGTCGGTGCCATCGTCATGGAATGCACCAACATGCCGCCCTATGCCGCAGCGCTCAGTGCCCATGTCGGCCTGCCCATTTACACGATCTACAGCTTCCTGCTCTGGTTTCAGGCGGGACTGGCGCCGCAAAGTTTCGGCCATCCCGGCAGCAGCCGATGACCGAGAGCGCCACGGCGACCGTCGCCTATGTCCTGTCGCGGGCCAATCCGCCGCAGCTCGGGCCGACGTTGGAACGCCACTTCCGCGTCCATGGGTTACCCGATACCGCCGATATCGCCAACTCGGTCGCCGGCTTCGCCGACAGGGTACAGGCCCTGGTCACGACGACGGTGGCCGGCGCCGACCGCCGGCTGATCGCGGCGCTGCCCAACTTGGAGCTGATTGTCTGCCTGGGCGGCCACGTCGACCGCATCGACCGCAAGGCGGCTGCGGCGCGGCACATCCCGCTCACCAACACGCCCAACGTCTCGGCCCCCGATGTCGCCGACCTGGCCATAGCTCTGATGCTGGGCATCGCCCGGCGGGTCTGCGAAAGCGACCGTTTCGTGCGCGCCGGGCACTGGAAAAACAGCCCTATGCCGTTCGGCCGCCGGGTCAACGGCAAGCGGCTCGGCATCGTTGGCTTGGGCAACATCGGTCGTATCGTCGCCCGCCGGGCCGAAGGCTTCGACATGCAGATCGCCTATTGTGGCCGGGGACCCAAGGCGGATGTGCCCTATCGCTTCTACGACGATGTGGCAACGATGGCAGCCGAGGTGGATTTCCTGACGTTGCACTGCCAGTCTGGACCGGAAACCCGTCACCTGATCGATGCCCGGGTGCTCAAGGCACTCGGACCGGATGGCTTCCTGATCAACGCGGCGCGCGGCGAGGTGGTCGACGAAAAGGCCCTGATCCAGGCGCTGCGCGAACACACCATCGCCGGCGCCGGCCTCGATGTGTTCGAAAACGAGCCCCATGCGGCGCCAGAATTCATGGACCTCGACAACGTCGTCGTGCAGGCCCACCACGGCGCCTATACGGTCGAGACCAAGCAGATCATGACCGATCTGGCGCTGGCCAACCTGCAGGCGCACTTTTCCGGCCGGCCCCTGATTACGCCCGTGACGGACGATGCGCACTGACCCATCGATGCGTCCCCTTTCCACAAACCTGCTGATATACTGACCGCATCGGGCGGCCAAGAAAGCAACAAGCCTGAAGCTCGGGGGGATCACATGCATTGCCGCATGGATGGACGGGTTGCGATGGTCACCGGCGGCAGCCGGGGGATCGGCCGTGCCATCGCCGAGACCTTTGCCAAGGCCGGGGCTGAAGTCGCCATCGTGGCGCGCCGGCCGGATTTGTTGAGCCAGGCCAGCATCGAGATGAGCCAGGCTAGCGGCTCGACGGTTCGGGGCTACGCCGGCGATGTCGGAAAATCCGCCGATTGCCAAGCCGTCTTCGCTAAGGCAGTCGCCGATTTCGGGCGCATCGATGTTCTGGTCAACAATGCCGGCGCGCACATTCGCGGGCCGTTTCTGGAAAACACCGACGACCTTTGGCAGCAGGATTTCGACAACAAGGTGATGGCCGCCATCCGGCTGGCCCGTCTTGCCATTCCCGGCATGCGTGCCCGTCGGTGGGGCCGTATCCTCAACATCCTTAGCTATCCCGCCAAGGCGCCGCAGGCGGGCGGTTCGCCGACCCAGGTCCAACGCGCCTCCGGCATGGCCTTGAGCAAGGTATTGGCTAACGAATTGGCGCCCGACAACATCCTGGTCAATTGCCTGATGACCGGCAACATTATCACCGACCAGATTGCCGGTCGCTACCAACGCGCCAACATGAATATCTCGTTCGAGGAGCACGTCGCCAACACCGGCAAGACCTTGCCCCTGCGCCGCATGGGCACGACGCAAGAATATGCCAATATGGCCTGCTTCCTGGCTTCCGATGCTGGATCGTACATTACCGGCACAGCCATCAATGTCGACGGCGGGTCCTGCCCGGTCGTCTAATTCGCACGCAAAGAAGAGGAGGACACTTCATGGAATGCCGCATGGACGGCCGTATTGCCCTGATCACCGGCGGCAGCCGCGGTCTCGGCAAGGCCATGGCGGAAACATTCGCCAAGGCCGGAGCCCAGGTTGCCATCGTTGCCCGTCGGCCCGATGTGCTCAAGGAGGCTGCCGACGAGTTGACCAAGAGCAGCGGCTCGCAGGTGGTGGGCTATGCCGGCGATGTTGGCAAGGCCGCCGACTGCACCGCCGTGTTCAACAAGATCGTTGCCGATTTCGGCCGCGTCGATGTGTTGGTCAACAACGCCGGTGCGTCGGTGCGCGGCCCCTTCGTCGAGCATTCGGACGAGGCGTGGCAACAGGACTTCGACCTCAAGGTGATGGCCGCCATTCGTCTCTGCCGCCTGGCCATTCCGGGCATGCAGCAGCGCAAGTGGGGCCGCATCGTCAACATCCTTAACATCGGTGCCAAGGCGCCCAAGGCCGAGGGCGCGCCAACCCAGGTTTCGCGTGCCACCGGCATGGCCCTGACCAAAGTTCTGGCCAGCGAATTCGCCCCCGACAATATCTTGGTTAATTGCCTGATGACCGGCAGCATCGTCACCGACCAAGTGGCCAATCGCTACAAGAAGGAAAAGCCGAACATCTCCTTCGAGGAATTCGTTGCCAATGCCGGTAAGGGCATTCCCATCGGTCGCATGGGCACGGCCCAGGAATATGCCAACATGGCCTGTTTCCTGGCCTCCGATGCGGGTTCCTACATCACCGGTACGGCGATCAATGTCGACGGTGGCGCCAGTCCCGTCGTCTGAGCCGCAACGCAACAGAGGAGGAAATGCCATGGAGTGCCGCATGGACGGCCGTGTCGCCCTGATCACCGGCGGCAGCCGCGGACTCGGCAAGGCAATGGCCGAGACCTTTGCCAAGGCTGGGGCTCAGGTGGCCATCGTCGCCCGCCGCCCCGACGTGCTCAAGGAAGCCGCTGCCGAATTGACCAAGGCCAGCAATTCGAAGGTGGTCGGTATCGCCGGCGACGTCGGCAAAGCTGCCGACTGCACGTCGGTCTTCGACAGGGCGATTGCTGAATTCGGCCGCATCGACGTGTTGGTCAACAATGCCGGCACCTCGCTGCGCGGCCCGTTCCTCAGCCTGACCGACGACATCTGGGCACAGGATCACGATCTCAAGGTGATGGCCGCCATCCGCCTGTGCCGCTTGACCATCCCTGGCATGCAGCAGCGCAAGTGGGGCCGCATCATCAATATCCTCAGCAGCAACGGTAAGGCGCCGAACGCTGGCGGGGCGCCGACCAATGTCTCGCGGGCCACCGGCATGGCCATGACCAAGGTGCTGGCCAGCGAATTTGCGCCCGACAACATCCTGGTCAACGGCTTGATGACCGGCAATATCGTCACTGATCAGGTCGCCAATCGCTACAAAAAAGCCAAGCCAGACATGACCTTCGAACAGTATTGCGCCGACGTCGGCAAGGGCATTCCCATGCGCCGCATGGGCACCGCCCAGGAATACGCCAACATGGCCTGTTTCCTGGCCTCCGACGCTGGCTCCTATATCACCGGCACGGCGATCAACGTCGATGGCGGCCGTTGCCCGGTCGTCTGAGGCGAACCGCAACAAGGGGGAAATATCATGGAATGCCGTATGGACGGTCGCGTTGCCTTGATCACCGGGGCCAGCCGCGGTCTCGGTAAGGCGATGGCCGAAACCTTCGCCAAGGCCGGCGCGCAAGTGGCCATTGTCGCTCGCCGCCCCGATGTGCTCAAGGAAACTGCTGCCGAGCTGACCAAGGCCAGCAATTCAAGGGTGGTGGGCTTTGCCGGCGACGTCGGCAAGGCGGCCGAGTGCAAGGCGATCTTTGATAGGACCATTGCCGAGTTCGGCCGCGTCGACGTGCTGGTCAACAACGCCGGCACCTCGTTGCGCGGTCCCTTCCTGGAACAGACCGACGAGGTCTGGGCACAGGATTACGATTTGAAGGTGATGGCTGCCATCCGCCTATGTCGTTTGGCCATTCCCGGCATGCAGCAGCGCAAATGGGGCCGCATCATCAACATTTTGAGCGGCGGGGCCAAGGCGCCGCGTGCGCAAGGTGCGCCGACCAATGTCTCGCGCGCCACCGGCATGGCCCTGACCAAGGTTCTGGCCAGTGAATTCGCTCCCGACAACATTCTGGTCAACGGCCTGATGACCGGCAATATCGTCACCGACCAGGTGGCGGGACGCTACAAAAAGGCGAAGACCGAACTGACCTTCGAGCAGTTCGTTGCCGAGGCCGGCAAGAAGATTCCCATGCGCCGCATGGGCACGGCGCAGGAGTACGCCAACATGGCCTGTTTCCTCGCTTCCGACACCGGTTCCTACATCACCGGCACGGCGATCAATGTCGACGGCGGCAACTGCCCGGTGGTGTGAGCCTGAGCGAGCGTCGCCGCCACCTTTCGGGGCAACGAGACACAAAACTGAAACCGTTCCGACATATAACCGCCACGGCCCGCCCCTATGTTGTGGTCCTCAAACGGAGGGCCATTCAACCATGTCTCATGACGCTGTTTCCGACATCAACCCCACCACCAACACCGCCATCGGCGATGTTGTAACCGATCGCCTGGAAAACCCAGCCCGCCGCGGGCTGTTCAAGGGCGCGGCACTCACCGCCGCGCTCGGTTTCATCGGTGCTTCGGCCATGCCGCGCGCCGTCCTGGCCCAGGCGCAGGCGGCTCCCGTCGCGCCGCGGCCGGCCAAGCTGGGCTTCAAGGCGGTGCCGAAGAGCCTCGCCGACGCCGTCGCCGTGCCGGAAGGCTACAGCGCCAAGGTGCTGTTCCGCTTGGGCGATCCCATGGCCGCCAACGTGACGGCCTACAAGAACGACGGCACCGATGCGGCGGCGACCTTCGCCTTCCGCGCCGGCGATCATCACGACGCTATCGAATATTTCGGCATCGACGCGAACGGGCGTCCCTCGGCGGCGAGCAGCACGCGTGGCCTGCTGGTCCAGAATCACGAGGCCATCACGCCGATGTTCCTGCACCCGAAGGGCGTGACGACGACCGGCAGCGGCGCCGAGCAGGCGCGCACGGTTCCCGAAGAGGTGCTGCGCGAGTACTTCGTTCACGGCGTCAGCATCGTCGAGGTCGAGCGTGCCGCGAACGGCGACTGGGGCTACAAGCAGAACTCGCGCTTCAACCGCCGCGTTCACACGCTGACCGAGATCGCCCTGTCGGGTCCGGCGGCGCGCACCCCGTATATGGTGACCAAGTTCTCGCCCACCGGCTCGCACACCCGCGGCACCATCAATAATTGCGCCCATGGCTATACGCCGTGGAGCACCTATCTGACCTGCGAGGAAAACTACGCCAACTATTTCCGCCGTGTAGCCGCCAGCGACGATCCGAAGCGCACGGCGAAGGAAATCGCGTCGTTCAAGCGCGTCGGCGTTGCCGGCAACGGCCGCGAGCTTTGGGCGACGGTTTCCCCCGACACGCCCGATAACCTGTACGGTCGCTGGAACGCCGAAGCCACGGGTGCCACGCCGGCCGACGATTACCGCAACGGACCCAATACCTATGGCTGGGTTGTCGAAATCGATCCGTTCGATCCGAACACCATGCCGCGCAAGCGCACGGGCATGGGCCGGTTCGCGCGTGAGGGAGCCTGGATTGGGCCGGTGACGGCCGGCCGGCCGCTGGTGTGGTACAGCGGCGACGATTCGCGCGGCGAATACTGCTACAAGTACGTGTCGGACGCCAACTGGGATCCGGCCGACGCCGCGCGCGGTCTGGCGGCGGGCGACAAATATCTCGACGCCGGCAAGCTGTATGTGGCGAAATTCAACGCCGACGGCAGCGGCGAGTGGATCGAGCTGAAGTTCGGCGGCGACAAGATCAACGCCAATACCCCGGCCTACGCCTTTGCCGATCAGGCCGACGTCCTGATCAATGCCCGCCTGGCGGCGGATGCCGTCGGCGCCACCAAGATGGACCGTCCGGAATGGGGCGCGGTCGATCCGGTCACCGGCACCGTCTATATGACGATGACCAACAATAATGCCACCCTGCGGCCATTGGCGGCGCTCGATCCGGCCAATCCTCGCCACTACAACGACAAGCGCGCCAACGGCTCGGCTCAGTGGGGCAATTCCAACGGCCACATCATCCGTTGGCAGGAGGCCGGCAGCAACCCGACCGCCACCAGCTTCCGCTGGGACATCTACCTGTTCGCATCGCGTGCCGAATCCGATCCGAAGAACGTCAACATCTCCGGCCTCAACGCCGACAACGACCTGTCGAGTCCGGACGGCATTTGGTTCTCGCGCGCGACCAGCGTCTGCTGGATTCAGACGGACGACGGCGCCTATACCGACGTCACCAACTGCATGATGCTGGCGGCCCTGCCGGGCACGGTGGGTGATGGCGGCGCAGAAGGCAAGCGCACGATCACCAGCAACGATGCCAACGGTGCTACGCGCGACGTCACCACCCAGGTCGGCGCCCCTCCGGGCGACAAGATGCGCCGCTTCCTGGTCGGGCCGTTGCAATGCGAAATCACCGGCATCACCGAATCGCCGGATGGCCGCGCCCTGTTCGTGAACATCCAGCATCCCGGCGAGGACACCAAGCCGGGCGAGATCGCCAATCCAACGGCCTATAGCAGCCATTGGCCCGACGGCGGCATGTCGCGCCCGCGTTCGGCAACCATCGTCATCACCAAGAACGATGGCGGCGTGATCGGCCTGTAGTCCGATGGCGAAGGGGAAGTTCGTTCGTGTCTTTCCCGTCGTTTTCCTGACCCTTGCTGGCGCGGCGCTTCCTGCCTTGGCGCAGGATGCGCTGCGCGGCAAGCAGCTTTACCACGATGTTGGCCGATTGAGCGGGGCCGGTGTCAGTTGCATCGACTGCCATGGCGGTCTGCCGGGCGCCTTGCACGGTTTGGGCAAGGTCGCGGACAATCCGGCAGCGATCGACTATGCGATCGGCGCCGTCACGCAAATGACGCCGTTACGCGGCCGCCTCACGGAACGCGATATGGCCGATATCGCCGCCTATGCCGCGTTCCCTGCTGTTCCCAGCCCGGACCCGCGCACAATGATGGTTGGCCCGGCGGCGACACCCTATTCCAACGACCGTTTGGAGTTCTTTGCCGAACCGGAGGGCCCGCCGTCGCCGCCGAGTTCCATCCGCCTGACAAATGCCGGCGCATTGCCGCTTCGACTCGCATCGGCTCCTGTTCTTGCTGGTCCCGCCGCCGAGGAGTTCGTCATCGCCGCCACCGATTGCAGCGCGGGCATGACCCTGGCCCCGCAACAGTCCTGCGCCGTCGACATCTTGTTCCGCCCATTAGGACATCAGGGCCTGCGCGCCGCGAGCTTGGGCTTGGCTCACGACTGGATCCGCGGCGGTGTCAACATCGCGCTGATTGGGCGATTCGTAGGACCCGACTCGCGCTGATCCCCCTAAATTGCACACGATGTTTGCCCACCCTGTCCATGGCAGACCTGCCATGGCGCCAATGGGCCCTGCGGACTTGGTCAGCGTCGCCGGCCGCCGCCGATCCAGCCGTTCTTGTAAAAGTAGCCGAGCAAGACGCCCGCCACCGCCGCCATCAGGCCTAGGGCGAAGGGATAGCCGAAGAACCACTTCAATTCCGGCATGTTCCAGGGCGAGACATCGGCGTCGAAGTTCATGCCATAGACGCTGGCAATGAAACTCAGCGGGATGAAGATGGTGGCGATCAGCGTCAGCACCTTCATGATTTCGTTGAGCCGTGCGCTGACGCTCGAATGGTAGATGTCCATCAGGTCGGAGGACAGTTCGCGCATGGTCTCGATGAAGTCCATCAATTGGACGACATGGTCGTAGCAATCGCGCAAGAACACCCGTGTTCGGTTGGAGATCATCGGCGAATTGTCACGGATCAGGGCGTTCATCATATCGCGCAATGGCCAGACATCGCGCCTGACCCCGCGCAGGTCGTGCTTTAACGCATGTATCCGGGCCAACGTGTCGGGTCCGGGCGATGCGAAGACGGAAGCTTCCAGTGCTTCAATCTGCTCGCCCAGGTTTTCCAGCGCCGGAAAATAGGCGTCGATCAATGTATCGAGTAGGGCATAGGCCAGATAGTCGGGGCCCATTTTTCGGATGCGCCCCCGACCATGGCGAATCCGTTCGCGGATGACTTCCAGGCAATCGCTCCGCACCTCCTGAAAGGTCAACACGTAGTCCTTGCCCAGGAACATCGACAGCTGCTCGCTTTCCGCCGATCCGTCGCTCAGCGGCATGCGGCAGACGATAAACACGTGATGGGGATATTCCTCGACCTTCGGCCGCTGCGGCACGTTAAGAACGTCTTCCTGGGCCAGCCGGTGGATGGCGAACATATCGCCCAGACGGGAAACCACATCGGCATCGCCCAGGCCGTCGATGTTGATCCAGGTGACCGCTCTTCGGCTACACAGGCCGGGTACTTGTTCGAGGTTGGTGACCTCGGTCTCGGTGATGCCGTCGGGCCCATACTCGAGCACGCGGATGATCGGCGCTTGCGCCTCGGGATCGGCCATCAGGGTGCCAGGCGACGTGCCCAGCAGTCCGCCCATCCGCCATTGGGTCAGCCGCCGCGACCGCCAGCCGCGTGACCGAGTTTCGCCCTCTTTGCCTTTGTCGGCGCCCGGTTCGGACATGGTCCTTACCCCTCGACCGTAACCTCAACCTTGCCCAGTCCATCGAATTCGGCCGTGACCGTTGTCGGCGCCGGCGCGTGGGTCGGTACCGTGTGGCTCCCCGTGCTGACGATCATGCCGGCCTGCAGGCCTTCGCTGCGTCGCGACATCTCGTTGGCGGCCCAGGTCAATACCGTGACCGGATCGCAGCGGGAGTCGCCCCTGACTCCTTCGGCAATCACCTTGCCGCCGGCACGCAGGCGGATGCCTACGGTGGTGAAGGGAATCTTACGCCAGTCGGCGATGGCCGGCCCAACGACCAAACCACCGGTGCCCATGTTATCGGCGGTGGCGGACGGTAGCGGCGTCGCGATCGGATCGGCGAAGCGGGCGTCGGCGATTTCGATGGCCAGGTGTGTCGAGTCGACGGCGGCCAGCACCTCGTCCGGACTATAGGCTTTAGCGCGGGCCGGCAGGTCGGTCTTCAGCTTGAAGGCGAATTCCGGCTCGAAGCGGGGGAAGCTGAAACTGCGTGCCAGATAGCGGGCTGGCGATTGCTGCAGGGTCTGCGGATAGACGCGGCCGGGTACCGGACCGTCCAAATTGGATTTTTTGATCGCCGCAGGACTCGAATGGGCGAGCTTCCAACCGACCGTCTTGAAGCCCAAGCGGGCATGCAGTGCCGCCTGAATGGCATAACCCTCGGCCATGGTCGCGGGCGTGACGTCGGCCGGCAAGGCCGGAATCGTCTTTTTGCTTTTCCAGGTTTCCGCCAGAATGTCGGCAGCGCGCTCGATGGCGGCTTTCTGCATGGGTGTTGCAGGCATGAGGACGGCTCCCGTTCGTTTTGTAGGCTGTTGGGCGAACTATAAACCGTGGTGTGGGAGCCGACTACCATCCCGTCGTGGGGTCAACCTATCCACCGCGCGCCGGCTCTGCTAGGTTTCCGCCATGGCCCAACCGCTGCGCTACTACCGCGACATGACGTTCGATTACGGCATCGGGGCGACCGTGTCGCCGCTGGTCCGCCGCGTCATCGCTCGCAACCCGAGTCCGTTCACGTATCACGGCACCGGCACCTATATCGTCGGTCATGGCAAGGTGGCCGTCATCGATCCGGGTCCATTGGATAGCGAACACCTGCGTGCCTTGGAGCGCGCTCTGGCTGGCGAAACAGTCAGCCATATCTTGATCACCCATACCCACCGCGATCATTCGCCCGCCGCCGCGCCGCTTAAGGAAGCGACCGGCGCGCCGACCTTCGCCTTTGGGCCGCACGGCACGCCACCCGGTGGGCCGGGAGTGGAGGAGGGCGGCGATCATCTGTTCGAACCGGATGAACGATTGCCCGACGGCGCTATCGTCGCGGGCGATGGCTGGACCTTCGAAGCGGTGCATACGCCGGGTCATACCTCGAACCACCTATGCTTCGGGCTGCGCGAGGAAAAGACCTTGTTCACCGGCGATCACGTCATGGGGTGGTCGACGACGGTGGTATCGCCGCCAGACGGCGACATGGCCGATTACATGGCGTCGCTGCAACGCCTGCTTGAGCGCGACGACAAGGTGCTGATACCCACCCATGGCCCGCCGGTCACCGATCCGCGGGCGCATGTGGCGGCCCTGCTCGAACATCGTGTCGAACGCGAGGACCAAATCTTGGCGGCCATCGCCGCCGGTCTCGACCGCATCCCTGCGATGGTGGCGCGCATCTACGCCGATGTGCCGGTCGGCCTGCACAAGGCGGCCGGGCGTTCCGTCCACGCCCATCTGGTCAAGCTGGCGACGGAAGGACGCGTCATGGCCGATTCCGATCCGGCGGCTGACGCCCTGTATCGTTTGTCGTGAACAGATGCCTATTCAGCCCGGCTGAGCCGCTGGCCCCGGCGCAGATAGGTCATGGCAACCGGCACGGCTCCAGTGTCCGGCTTGTCGAGGCGGCGCAGGAATTCCGCCAGGGCCATATGGGTGATCGGCGAGGCGGGAAGGTCCGCCACGTGCTCCGTCGGCACCCAATTGACGTCTTCGAGTTCGTCGCTGCAGCGCATCTCGCCGGCAAGATGGATGGCCTCCACCATGAAGAAGCGGGCGTTGAATCGACGAGGCCGGCCTATCGGCGTGATCGCCCGGAAGAAATAGTCGAGGCGGTCGAACGCAGGTGCCAGGCCGGCCTCAGCGAAAGCCTCCCAGCCGCTCGGCAGCGGCGTGCCACTGGCCGCTGCCTGGCCGAGCATCAGGCCGGTTTCTTCGAAGGTTTCGCGTACCGCCGCGGCGGCCAGAGCGCGGGCCCGGCTGGGCGTCGCGGTGCGTTCCAATTGTTCGGCCACCTCTGGCCTCAACGGCGTGGCGGGGCGGACCCGATGGTCGCCGGGATCGACCCGGCCTCCGGGAAAGACATAATATCCGGGCATGAAAACATGACTTGCATGCCGGCGGCCCATGAGTATTTCCACGCCGCCCCGGCTGCGGCGGTGAACGATCAGTGTGGCGGCATCGCGGGGCCGGATCGGTTGGGACGTCATCGGGACATAAAGCTAACAGAAACGCGGCGCCAGGAAAAACCCCGCGCGGCGGGCACGTTGATGTCCTCCCGTTGCCCCAGTGGAGATGCGGCGCGGTGATCGGATACGGTGGCGACCGCCTGAAGTCCGGCATTTGGGTCAGCGCCCAGATCCGCTTGTGCGGGCGGCTCATGCTGCCCGTGTATGTGGCGCGGCGCGGCGATCCGGATGCCGGCGCCATTCTGCTCAAGTTGATTCGCGGCGTGGGCGATTGCGAGGTGCTGTCCCAGGTGCGCGGTCCCGACGGGCAGACGGCCTGGATGCGCGGTACCGGGCCACAACCGGTGGCGGAAGCGGTCGCCGATGCCTATGTCGAGCGCCGGCTGCGCATGGATCCGGATGCCTGGGTTCTGGAAATCGAGGATGCACGTCGGCTTTACCAGCTGGATGGCGGCATCCTACCGTAGCGGTGTTCCGGCACTTCTCAATGTTGACATCATCTACATCTGCATGAAAATAGGCCGATGAACGAATCGCCTCCACCGCCACCAACGCCATCGACGATCGCCCGGCTGCGCGGCAAGGGGGGACGTTACCATCACGGCAACTTGCGTGGCGCCTTGATCGTCGCTGCTGCCAACCTGCTAGAAGTCCAGGGGGAGGCAGGCTTGACACTGCGTGCCCTGGCCGACTGTGCTGGGGTGTCTCGCGCCGCGCCCTATCGCCATTTCGCCGACAAGGAGGCGCTGCTCGCCACCCTGGCGGGCGAGGGATATCGTGTGCTCGACCGCGAACTGGAACGGGCAGCGACGGCGGCGGCGGAAGGACCGGCAAGACTGCAGGCCATCGCCCTTGCCTATGTCGCCTTCGCCCGGCGCCATCACCGTATGTTCCGCCTGATGTTCGCGAACGATGCCATTCTGGCGGGCGAGGGCAGCGAACGTCTGCTAGCCCGGCTGACCGATGCCGTTGCGTCGATGCGTGGCACGCCGGATGACGGTGCTGCTGCCATTGCCGCCTGGTCGCTAATTCACGGCTTGGCCACGCTGCGGCTCGACGACCGCATGCCGGCAGCGGACAAGTTGGGTGTCGAGAGCATCGTCGCTCTCTTGGTCGACGGCATCAGCTGATACCGATCGACGGTAGCCGCCGGCGCAGTCCGTGCCAGGCCTGAAAGGCGATGGCGGCGAGAACAACGCTGCCGCCGGCCAGGGTGCTAGTGGTCGGAACCTCGTCGAAGGCCAGCCACACCCAAATAGGGTTGAGTGCCACTTCGCCCAATGACAGCAACGTCAGTTCCGCCGCACTCAGGACGCGCGCACCCAGCGTGTAGAACATCATGCCCAGCGCCAGCTGGCCGATGCCAAAGAACAAGCAAAGCGATACATCCCAGGCGCTGAGGTCGAGGCCGCCGCCGATGCCCACCGCCAAGCCGGACACCAGCAACGCCAATACACCGGCCCAGCAAACAGTAGGATACATGTCGATTCCAGGGCGGCTGCGCAGCGCCACGGAAAAGCCGGCGAAAGCCGCCTGCGTGACCAGGGCGAACATCATGCCGATTATGCCGCCGCCATCCAGGGAACCCGCAACCATGATGCCGACCCCGATCAGGGCTGACAGGCTGGCGATCCATGTCGCCGGGCGCACACGCTCGCCGAGCACCAGCCAACCCAGTACCGCCGCGCTCAGCGGACTTGCGCTGAGGATAAAGGCGACACTGGCGACGCTGGCGTGCAACAGGGCGAAGACATAAGTGGAAAAACATATGGCCAAGCACAAGCCGCCAATCAACGCGGCCATGCCGGCGGCGCGAAAGGCGGCAATCACGCATCCGCGATTGACCACGGCAATGGCTACCAACATTGCCACGGCCAGGCCCAACGAGCGGTAGAAAACAATCTGCCAGCCGGCGGCTGCGTCCAGCGCCCGCACGACAAGCCCGGAGCAGCTCCAAATGACGCCGGCTATCAGAACCAGAACGATACCATGCAAATGGGCACGGTCGGAGGGGAGGGGGGGCAAGCCCGCTGGCCGACGGCTCAGACCACGAGCTTGTTGGTCTGGCGAATGCGCCGGGTCAAGGTGACGGCGAGCGAATGATAAAATCGCCCGGCGAAACCCGGCGTTTCTGCCATCATCCGCTCTACCGCGTCCTGCGGAATATGGACGATGTCCGATGGTTCTTCGGCCACCACGTCCGTCGTGCCGATGGCTTGAATGAGGAAGGACATTTCGCCGAAGATTGAACCCTTTTCAAGCCGCTGCAGAACCAGCCGAGTCCGTTCCTTGCCCGGGTCATGCGGGATTTCGCGGATGGGCTGCCCTTTTTCGTTCAGCCGATAGCTGGCACGGATGCGCAGTTCCCGTTCGATGCGAACCGACCCGCGCGCGATCACATAGATCACTTCATCGCGATTTTCGCCCTGGCGCAGAGTGGTCTCCCCAGGGAGATAGGTATGACTGGCGCCGCAGGCTATCAGGGCTTGGCGCTCTGTCGGCTTAAGCTTGCTGAAGCTGCCGTCCGTCTGCATATCTTCCCCTCCCGCGACGATCCCCCATCGGCTGTCACGAGTGCCATGACTGGCGGGGAAAATCAAGCTGAGCTATGCCGGTGCGCGGGCTAACGCCGATGTGGATCGGTCTCGGCTCTCGCCTGACGTCGGCGGATCTGTCTATTCCTCCGCCCCGGCATGCCGTGTATACCCCTTGGCATTCGCAAGGCACTTGGCTCAACACGAAGACGACGACAGCGTTCGAAGGATCACGATATGGCTTCCCCGACTCCTTTCCAATGGGACGATCCGTTCTTTTTCGAGGATCAACTCGACGAAACCGAACGCATGGTCCGCGACACCGCCCGCGACTACGCCCAGAGCAAACTTATGCCTCGGGTCGTGGCGGCTAACCGCACGGAAATCTTCGAACGCGATATCTTCCCCGAATTAGGGGCAGTGGGGCTGCTCGGACCGACCATACCCGAGATTTATGGCGGCCCGGGCGTCAATCATGTCTGTTATGGCCTGGCCGCGCGCGAGATTGAGCGCGTCGATTCCGGCTATCGCTCGACCATGAGCGTGCAGTCGTCGTTGGTGATGCATCCTATTTTCGCCTATGGCAGCGAAGCGCAACGACGCAAGTACTTACCTCGCTTGGCGACCGGCGAATGGATCGGCTGCTTCGGCCTGACGGAGCCTGACCACGGCTCCGATCCGGGCGGCATGAGGACCCGGGCGGAACGGATCGATGGCGGCTTCCGGCTGACCGGCAACAAGATGTGGATCAGCAACGCCCCCGTTGCCGACGTGTTTATCGTTTGGGGCAAGCTCGACGGCGTGATCCGTGGCTTCATCCTGGAAAAGGGCATGAAGGGCCTTAGCGCGCCGAAGATCGAAGGCAAGCTCAGCCTGCGCACATCGATCACGGGCGAAGTGGTGATGGAAGGGGTCGAGGTGCCAGAGGAAAGCCTGTTGCCCGATGCCCAAGGCCTGGCGGGACCCTTCGGCTGCCTCAACAAAGCACGCTATGGCATTTCGTGGGGGGCGATGGGTGCTGCCGAGTTCTGTTGGCATGCGGCTCGCCAATATACGCTGGACCGCAAGCAGTTCGGCCGGCCGCTGGCGGCAAATCAGTTGATCCAGAAAAAGCTTGCCGATATGCAGACGGAAATCACCCTGGGCCTGCAAGCGTCGCTGCGCGTCGGGCGCCTGCTCGACGAAGGACGCTGTCCTCCGGAAAATATATCTCTGGTCAAGCGCAACGCTTGCGGCAAGGCACTGGACATCGCGCGCATGGCCCGCGACATGCACGGCGGCAACGGCATTTCCGACGAATTCCACGTCATGCGTCATCTGTGCAATCTGGAGACGGTCAATACCTACGAAGGTACCCATGACATCCACGCCCTGATTCTCGGTCGGGCACAAACGGGGATTCAGGCCTTTACCTGACGACCGAATCCGTTCGGGGCATGACCCGCTTCAGGCCGGGGAATGCCCATACGACAACAGCGGAGCCTGTCAGCTCCGCTGTGCGGTATTCATCGAAAGCGTGTTGGGGACGGTCGGTTCCCGTCGCGGTTATGGGGTCGCCAATCCGAGTGTACGGCCGTTCAGGCGGCCCATCGCCAGCAGCATCTGATAGACGGCAACCCGCTCGTCGTAGGAAGCGGTTGTATAGTTGATCTGCGCGTTGAAAATTTCGCTTTCGGCGTCGAGCACGTTGATCACCGTTTCCTTGCCGGCCTCGCGCAACTTCTGGCGGGCATCGAACACCTCGGAGGCGATGTTCACGGCATTTTCCAGCAACTCGACACGTTCGCGTACGGTCAGCAAAGCCTGCCACGAAAGGCGTGTCTGCTCTTCCACCCTGCGCACGATGAACATGTGGTTGTCTTTGCTCGAGCCGTAATCGTAGGCAGCCTGCGCGGCACTGGCCTTGGTCGAAAATCCCGAGAACAACGACCAATTGGCTTCGAGCACCAGTGAATAATCCCGGCGCGTGCCGATGGTCGTATCGTCGTGCTTCTGATAGTTGGCCTCGGCGACCAGATCCAGGTTCGGATAATATTCCGAATCGACGGTCCGCTGCCGTTCGCGTGCCACGTCGATCGTGGTATTGGAGTTCGACACAGCCGGATTTTCTTCCAACGCGATTTTGATTGCTGCCAGCAGATCGGATGGTAACAACTCGACCGGTGGCATGGGATCCATCATGGCGTCGATGTTCGGGGCGCTGTTGAACAACTGCCGGAAGCGCGTCACGGCGTCTTCCTTGGCGCCTTCGAAATTCACCCGTCGTTCTTTGGCGATTTGCAGGCGGGACTTGGCCTGCAAAACGTCGACGGCGATGCCCGAGCCGCGCCGCACCCGTTCGTCTACCAAGTTCAGCTGAGTCTGAATGGTATCTTCGCTGGAACGCGACAGTTCGACCAAGCACTTCTGACGCAACACATCAATATAAGCCGAAATGCCCTCGAACAGGACGTTCTGCAGGGCATTTTCTAGCGTGATGGAGGAAACTTCCTGATTCAACTGCGCTGTCTTGGTCAGCGACGTCGTGGAAAACCCCTTGAACAGGTTCTGCGTCACCGTCAGTCCGGCGGTATTTTTCGTGCGCACATGATCCTTCGTATCGGCTTGGCGGGCGCGCGTCGACGGATTGTCGATGATGGCAGGGCCGATGGCACTATTGACGGTGACGGTCGGATAGAAACCGGCCAGGGCTTGGTTGACGCCTTCACCCTTTGAACTGACGGCTTTGCGCGCAGCTTCGATCTGTGGGTGGTACTTGAGCAGATCGGCCAACTCGTCTTGCAACGGCCGGGCCGATACCGGTTGCACAGCCAACAGAGCCACTACTGCTCCAATCTGGGTCGCTGCTACGAATTTCAATTTAGGATTCCATCCTTTCAGAGAGAAAAACACATAGCCAAAATCGAGTACAAAATATACGCAGTAGTATCGGTCGTCAAATGAAGCTGGATTCTCATGTCAAGTGCAACACCTGATGTTTTCAAGGAATGCCTCGGCGGGAGTTTTGTATCCGAGGCATTTTCTGGGCGTTGAGTTGACGGCCCGTAACTGCCCAGGTTATTTCCCCGCACCGTGATTTTTAGCGGATTTTTCTGGACGGGGGACCCGGTTTCCGATTCAAGCATCAGATGGTCGCTGAATCGCCAGATGTCCCATCCCGTGAAGAACTGATCGCGCTGGTTCAGGCGCAG
>CAMCUA010000012.1 GCA_945878455.1 Asaia bogorensis
CATCAGGCGGCCGATCTCTCGAACGCCTCTACCGTCCTCCCGGAGACGATAAAGCTCGTAACGCTCATCAAGGTCGAGCTGACCATAGTGAATTCCCATCGCAACTCCGAAGCATAACGGTGTTGCACTTGGAATGAGAATTTAGCGTGTCCACACCCACAGCCAGCTTTCGCCTTGCCGGCGAGTGCCCCGAACATCGCCGCCGCTTCCGGGATCGCCCTACTCGGGTTAGTATGCCGTTAGGACCGCCTCTCGAACCTGCATCGCGGAGTAGAAAAATGTCCGTCCTGACCAAGTCCAAGATGAAGATCAGCAAGATATCCGAACATATCGGCGCCGAAGTGACCGGCATCGACCTGACCCAGCCGATCGACGTAGCGACGCGCCAGGAACTGCATAAGGCCGCCGTCGATAACATCGCGCTGGTCGTCCGCGATCAGACGTTCACGCCCGAACAGTTCCTCGCCGCCGGCCGGTTGTTCGGTGAACCGATGGACCGCGATCATCTGACCTATTCGATTCCCGGCGTGCCCTTCGTGCACGAGGTGTCGAGCCGGCATCGCAGCAAGGACGGCTCCATCAAAAAGGTCGGGCCGCGTTGGCATTCCGACCACACCAACAAGGAATACCCGCCCAAGTTCACCTGTCTCTACGCCGTCGAACTGCCGGCCAAGGGCGGCGGCACCAGCATCGCCAATATGCGCGCCGGCTACGCCAACCTGCCCGCGGCGCTCAAGCAGCGCATCGACGGCCGGAAGACCGCCAACGTCATCGTCTCCAGCGTCGTCGACTACCACAACAACGACCGCCTGGAGACGCAGCGCGAAAAGAACCCCGAGCCGATCTTCCAGCCGCTGGTGCGGACCAATCCCGACACCGGCGGCAAGGCGATCTATTTCCACCCGACCAAGACCGAATTCATCACCGGCCTGGAGCCGGTCGAATCGCAGGCGCTGATCGACGAACTGCTGTCCTATGCGCTGCAGCCGCAGTTCATCTATTCCCACGAATGGCGGCTGGGCGACCTGCTGCTGTGGGACAACCGCTCCGCCCTGCACAAGGCGAACTATGACTACGACCCCGGCGACGTCAGCCAGCACCGCCTGCTCTATCGCATGCTGATACGGGGCGAACTGCCGTATTGAAGCGGGACGGCCTGTCGCGGGGGGCGGGCTTCCCGTTCAGCCTTCTTCGCGCCGTGCTTCGCTGCTGGACAGCCTGCGCCTGGCCGAGTCGGTCGCCTAGGTCAAAGCCTTACGCCACCTCGGACGCCTTCTTCGGCTCGACCTCCTTCACCGCGCCCTTCCAGCCGCTTTCGGTGATGTCGAAGACGATGCCTTCGGGAGTCGTGTACTTGACCTCGTAGAAGACGCGGGGGTCCTTCTCCTTGCGGCCCGACATATAGTTGCCACCGGCCGCCTTGATGCGCGCCGCGGCCTGCTCCAGGTCGTCGACCCACATGCCGAAGTGCAGGATGCCGGCGTAGTCCTTGTCGGGCTTGCCGCCTGGCAGGGGCAGGGGCTCGTCACCGAAGTTCAGCAGGGCGACGTTGATCACCCCATCGGTCATTTAGACGCCGCGCATGGCATTGCCGGCACGGGTCATGCCGAAAGCCTGCTCGAAGAATGTCGCCGCGGCCTCGGGATCGGGCACCGACAGGGCGATGTGACGCAGCTTGGCCATTCCTTACCTCCGTGGTGGGCGCGGCCGGACCGCGCGGTTATACGAGCCGCACCGAACCGGCAGTGCGGGGAGATGGGCCATAGTGGCACGGCCAGGCGCCGCCGGCCATCCCTCGGGCCGACCCGGGGGGGCCTCTCAACCTTCTTCGCACAGCGCCGGTGCAGCAGCACTCCGCCGGGTCAGGACCCGGCTCCGCGTTGCGGCCACATGGCACCGATTCGAAGTCGTAAGGGTGAGGTTGCTGTCTCAATGTCCTCATCCTGAGGGGCGCGAAGCGCCGTCTCGAAGGATGGGCAACCGCTGCGGCGTTCACAGTTCCACCGTCACGACCTTCGCATCATCGTGGGCAATAGCACGGCTTTGCCAGCTTGGCTCCATCCCCTCCTAGAGGATAGGAAAAGGCATGGACAAGCCGCATCTGCATGCCACCCACTCCAACATCGTCAAGCGCCTGAAGCGGGCCGAAGGCCATGTGCGCAGCGTCATCGAGATGATCGAGGCCGGCCGCCCCTGTCTCGACATCGCCCAACAGCTGCACGCCGTGGAAAAGGCCATCGCCCAGGCCAAGAAAACCCTGATCCAGGATCACCTGGACCACTGCCTGGAGGCGGCGGCCGGGCCGCTGGCGCGCCAGCAACGCCACGCCATCGACGAGATCAAGGACATCGCCAAGTACCTGTAGGTAGCGCCATGCCGGGCTTCGCTGAACTGCTGCAACAAGGATCGGCCCACGCCTGGCTGTTCATCCCCAGCGCCATCCTGCTGGGTGCGTTGCATGGCTTGGAGCCCGGCCATTCGAAGACCATGATGGCGGCCTTCATTGTTGCCATCCGCGGCACCGTCGGCCAGGCGATCCTGCTCGGCCTCGCCGCGACGCTGTCGCACACCGCCATCGTCTGGGGCATCGTTTTCGGCGGACTTTATCTGTGGCAGGGCGTCGAGAGCGAGACCATCGAGCCTTGGTTCCAGATGTTTTCCGGCATCGTCGTCGTCGCCATCGCCCTGTGGATGCTGTGGCGGACCTGGCGCTGGCGGCATGCGGCGCGGGATGTCGCGCATACCCACCCGCATCCGCACGATCATAGCCACGGGCCCGATCATGGCCATCCGCCGGAAGCGGCGGCGGCTCCCCTCGACGCCCATGCCCGGAGTCATGCCGAGGACATCCGCCGGCGCTTCGATGGCGGCACGGCGACGAACGGGCAGATCGCCCTGTTCGGCCTGACCGGCGGGCTGATTCCCTGCCCGGCCGCCATTACCGTGCTGCTGCTCTGCCTGCAGCTCAAGGAAATCGCCATGGGCGCCGTGCTGGTGCTGTGCTTTTCGATCGGGCTAGCGCTGACCCTGGTCACCGTCGGCGCCGCCGCCGCGCTCGGCACGCGCCACGCCACGGCGCGCTTCGCCTGGTTCTCGACACTGGCCGGGCGGGCGCCCTATTTTTCCGGCGCCCTCATCGTCGCCGTCGGCCTCTACATGGGCATCCACGGCTGGCTGGGAATCGGCGCCTGAGGCACTGGCGAGGCGCCAGCCCACCCTTCGAGACGCCGGCTCAAGCCGGCTCCTCAGGGTAAGGTTTCTATACTAATGTCCTCATCCTCGGGGGCGCAAAGCGCCGTCGCGAAGGATGGGCAACCGCCGCGGCGTTCGCTATTCCACCGTCACGCTTTTCGTCAGATCGCGCGGCGAACTTCCGCGCCGAGACTCCGTCGCCTTGCGGCCGGCAGCACGGCGTTTACAGCTCACTTGGACTTGTTCGGCACGCATTCGTGGCCGCGCGGGTCGTCCGCTCTGGTAACACCCTTGTCGATAAGACAGCCGAGGATCGGCATCATGCCGTAAGTTTCGCGTCGCTGCCGGGCAACCCCGGCATGCTCCAGCGCCCGGTCGAGGTCCGACGCCATGAAGTAGCCGGTGGCAAGAACCGCGTGCGCGTCGCGAGTCGCGGCATCGATCGCCAGCGCGTCATTGGCCCTGCCGATCGCTTCGTCGGGACGGCGCACGCGCAGCAGAAATCGCGCGTAATCGACCAGTAGGTCGATGTCGCCCGAATGCATGCCAATGGCCTTCTGGAACATCCTTTCGGCGCCTTCGGGATCCTTGTCCCGGTCCATAATCACAGTCGCGAAGCCCCAATAAGGCGCATAGTTGTTCGGGTCGAGCAGCCAAGCCTGATTGAAACGCATGATCGCGGTCGGTACCTCGCCATGCCTCATATACTGCCAACCCAGGTCTGCAGCCTCGTTCTAACCTTGCCGCCGGGTCAGCCCCCTGGCAGCGAAGCTGTCGATGAACTTCCGGTCGGTTTCGATCAAAGCCGGCGTCTTGGCGACATTGCCGTACATGATCTGTTCGTTGTAGGGCAGGCCCCCCGATGACCCGGCCGGTATCGACGTCATGCAGGCTGTCAGCAGGATCGTCACGGCAGCCAATGCCAACGTCATTTGCATAAGGCGCCCCGCCCGTGCGCACGTCGGCGACCCGCCTTTCGGCAACACCGTCGCCGTCATCGCCTACTCCACCGTCACGCTCTTCGCCAGATTGCGCGGCTGATCCACATCCGTGCCTTTCAGCACGGCGACGTGATAGGCCAACAGCTGCACCGGGATGGCGTAAAGGATCGGCGCGACGAAGGGATCGACGGTGGGCAGCACGATGGTGGCGGCCGCCAGGCCGCCCAGGCGCTTGGCCCCGGCTTCGTCGGAAAAGAAGATGACCTTGCCCTTGTGCGCGATGACCTCCTGCATGTTCGACGCGGTCTTGTCGAACAAGGCATCCGACGGCGCGATGACGATCACCGGCACCGTTTCGTCGATCAGCGCGATGGGCCCGTGCTTCATCTCGCCCGCCGCATAGCCCTCGGCATGGATGTAGGAGATTTCCTTGAGCTTGAGCGCGCCTTCGAGCGCGATGGGATAGCTGGTGCCGCGCCCCAGGTAGAGCACGTCGCGGGCTTCCATCACCTCGTGGGCCAGGGCTTGCAGGCGGCCGTCGTGGTTGAGCACCTCGGCGGCGCGGGCCGGCACCTCGATCAAGGCCTCCATCAACCGGCCCTCGGCGGCCCGGTCGAGCACGCCGCGCGCCTTGGCGATGGCGATGGTCAGGCAGGCCAGAACGGTGAGCTGGGTGGTGAACGCCTTGGTCGAGGCGACGCCGATTTCGGGTCCGGCATGGGTCTGCACCACGGCGTCGGATTCCCGCGCGATGGTGCTTTCCGGCACGTTGACGATGGACAGGATGTGCTGCTTCTGCGTCCGCGAATAGCGCAGCGCCGCCAAGGTATCCGCCGTCTCCCCGGACTGCGAGATGAACAGCGCCAGGCCCTTGTCCGGCATGGCGGCGCCGCGATAGCGGAACTCGGAGGCGACGTCGACCTCGACCGGCACGCGCGCCACCTGCTCCAGCCAATATTTGGCGACCATGCCGGCGTAATACGAGGTGCCGCAGGCGATCAGCGTCACCTTGCTGATGTCGGCCAGCGCGAAGGGAAATTCCGGCAGGGTGATCGACCGCTGGATGGGATTGATGAAGCCCTGCAGCGTGTCGCCGATGACCTGCGGCTGCTCGTAGATTTCCTTGAGCATGAAGTGGCGGTGATTGCCCTTGCCCACCGCCGCGCCGGACAGCGCCGTCAGCTTGACTTCGCGGCTCACCGGCATGTCCTGCGCGTCGAACACCTGCGAGCCGGTCGGCGTCACCACTGTCCAGTCGCCGTCTTCCAGATAGCTGATGCGCTGGGTCAACGGCGCCAGCGCTAAGGCGTCGGAACCGAGGAACATCTCGCCGTCGCCGAAGCCGACCGCCAGCGGGCTGCCGCGCCGGGCACCGATCATCATGTCCGGATGGCCGGCGAAGATGATCGCCAATGCGAAGGCGCCGTCGAGCCGCTTCAGCGCCGCCGCGGTGGCCGCCGCCGGGGCCTTACCCTCGTCCATGTATTTGGTGATCAGGTGGGCGACGACCTCGGTGTCGGTGTCGGAGGCGAGCTGGCGCCCCTCGGCTTCCAGCTCCTGGCGCAGCTCTTGGAAATTTTCGATGATGCCGTTGTGGACCAGCGCCACCTTGGCCGTGGCATGCGGATGGGCGTTGCGTTCGTTGGGCACGCCGTGGGTGGCCCAGCGGGTATGGCCGATGCCGGTGGTGCCGGCGACCGGTTCGTCGACCAGACGCTTCTCCAGGTTGACCAGCTTGCCCTCGGCCCGGCGCCGCTCGATGCCGCCGCCGAGCAGAGTAGCGATACCCGCCGAGTCATAGCCCCGGTATTCCAGCCGCCTCAACCCTTCGACCAGCAAAGGTGCCACGGCGCCCTTGCCGATAATGCCGACGATGCCGCACATGCGCCCTAGCCCTTCTTCTTTGTCTTCGCCTTTTCGGCGGATTTTGCCTTCTCGGTGGACTTGACCGCGCGGAAGCGCGCAGCCCAGCCGGGCTTCTCTTCGTGCGGGCCGCGGGTCAGCGCCAGCGCATCGGCGGAGACGTCGCGCGTGATGACGCTACCGGCACCGACGATGGCGCCGTCGGCGATCCTGACCGGGGCCACCAGCGCCGTGTTCGAACCGATGAAGGCATGGGCGCCGATGTCCGTATGGCTCTTGAAGAAGCCGTCGTAGTTACACGTGATGGTGCCGGCGCCGATATTGGCCCCGGCGCCGACCCGCGCATCGCCGATATAGCTCAGGTGATTGGCCTTGGCGCCGGCTTCGATGCGGGCGTTCTTGATCTCGACGAAGTTGCCGATATGCGCCTCGACGCCGATCTCCGCCCCCGGCCGCAGCCGGGCGAAGGGTCCGATGCGCGCGCCTTGCGCCACCGTCGCCGCTTCGATGTGGCAGAAGGAAAAGATCTCGACCTCGTCGCCGATGGTGACGCCCGGCCCGAAAACGACGTAGGGACCGACGGTGACGTCGCGGCCGAGCTTGGTGTCGTAACTGAAATGCACGTTCTCCGGCGCGATCAGCGTGGCGCCGCCGGCCATCGCTTGCGCCCTGAGCCCAGCCTGCACCCGCGCTTCGGCCAGGGCCAGTTCGGCCCGGGAATTGATGCCGAGGAATTCCGCCTCCTCGCCTTCGACCACGGCGCAAGCACAGCCGTCGGCCCGCGCGATGCGCACGATGTCGGCCAGGTAATACTCGCCCTTGGCGTTGTCGTTTTTCACCCGGTCGAGCAAGCCCAACAGCCGCGTGCCGTCCACCGCCATGAAGCCGGAATTGCAGAGTGTCACGGCCAGTTGTTCGGGCGTCGCCTCGCGCGCCTCGACGATGGCTTGCAGGCCGCCCTTGCCATCGACGATCAGCCGCCCGTAGGCGCCCGGTTCGGCCGGGCGGAAGCCGGAAACCACCACCGCCGGATGGTCGGCGGATTGGCGGGCCGCCAGCATCTTGCGCAAGGTCTCGGCTCGCACCAACGGCGAATCGCCAAACAAGATCAGCACGTCGCCGGTGAAATCCTTGAGGTACTGGCGCGCCGCCAGCACGGCATGCCCGGTGCCCAGGCGATCGGCCTGAACGACGGTCGGATGCGGCGCCACGGCGGTGGCGACCTCGGGAGTGTCCGGCCCGACCACGACGACGATCTTGTCGAGCCCGACCTCGGCCAGCGTCGCCAGCAGATGGCCGATCATCGGCCGGCCGGCCAAGGGGTGCATGACCTTCGGCCGGGTCGACTTCATGCGGGTGCCGAGGCCCGCAGCAAGGACCACGGCGGCGGTGGGACGATGATTCATGGATGCTGCGGCTTGCTCATAGCGGATCGGTAGCGACCTTGCCACAGGCCCGGAATCCCGCCAAGTCAAAGATTGTTACGGACTTTTGCAAACGCCTGCGGAACCGGCGCCGCCTGGGTCAGGCCGCTTCCTTGACAGTCCCCGGCGGCGCACCTTATATGGCCGCCTGCCTAACAGCAGTCAGTTCCTGGGCCGCCCCCTCGGCAGCGGCCCGTCTGGCGGCGGGCGCGTAGCTCAGCGGGAGAGCACTCCCTTCACACGGGAGGGGTCGCAGGTTCAATCCCTGCCGCGCCCACCATTCCTCGCCGTGCAATAGGCGATTGGCAAACCTATCGTCCGGCCAGAACCGGTTGCTCCCCTTTGCGGCACTACCGCTGCCGACGCTTCGTTCCGGGAAGTTCGTCGCCCTTCGCCGGCGGGAGTCCGGCGCCGGCCCGCTTGAGGATGCCGAGTGCCTTGGGAATATCGGCGCGGGCGGCGCGCTCGGCGATGTAGCGTTCGGTGCGCAGCGCCGAGAGCTTTTCCGCCACCGCGACGTTGATCAGCTGGTTGAGCGCGACGCCCTCCTCCTCGGCCAGCTTGCGCGCGTCGTCGAGCAGCGACGGCTGCAGCCGCAGCGCGAAATTGCTTTTCCTCATGATCGCTCCTCCCATCGCCTTACCGCTTCGCCGGGCGACCGGATCGGCATGCCAACCCGTTTCGCCGCCGGGCCGAAGTCGCGCACGTTGACCGTGACGATCCCGTCCGCCCGGCGATTGACCGCCGGCGGAACCGAAGCTCCGCCCCTCGGGCTTGGCACCGAACGGTATTAGGGAAACCCCTCTGTTGAACCCAGGTGCTGATGGCGATACCGTTTTTGCATGCGGCGATCGCATGGGGACAATCGGCCGGATCCCCGCTACGGTGTCCACGCTGACGACCCCGCGTCTTGGTCACGTTCCACCCTTCACCGCACCGGTTGGGTTTCTTGCCTTCGATCTCGCGCTCAGGTTACAACGCTGGGAAGAATACAGAATAGCACCCGGCGCGGCCGCGACGAGGTCGTGACCCGGCGCGAATGTCGTTGGTCGGGGACTGCGTTGGCCTGGGGCTCCAAGGGCCAGGAGCCTTACCGGTCCGGCGGCCTGTTAGGAGAAGACCCTGGTTTCTCCTGTCGACGATATTGGCGCCATCCGTTCGCGTATCGCCAATCTATGCCTGGTCGGCACCGCTATCGCCGCCCTGCTCTCCCTGGCGGGCAGTCTGGTGCGCCTCCTCGACACTGGCTGGTTGCCGGTCATGGGCCTGCACATCGGTCTCGCCGTTTCGGTGATGGCCGCGGCGCTGCTGCGTCGGCGGCTACCCTTTGGCCTACGCGCCGGCTATCTGGTGGCGTTCTTCTTCGTCATTGGGCTGGGCGGCCTTTTCACGCTCGGCATCATGGTCGGGCCACAGTTGTTCTTCGTGGCAGCAGGAATTCTCGCCTTCTGCCTGTTTGGCGCCGCCGCCGGCTTCGCTGTCGTCGGTTTGGGCGTCGCGGCCATGCTGGCCACCTATGTGGCGTTGGCAGCCGGCATGTTGCCGACGGTCCCCTATCCGATCGCCTACCTGGTATCGGCCGGCGGCTGGATCACCGCCGCCACCAGCCTGGTGCTGACCGCGACGGTCATCGGCATTTCCCTGGTCGAGATCTTTCGCAGCATGACCGGCGCCACCGAGCGGGCGCACCGGCAGAATATGGCGCTGCAAGCCGAAATCGCCGAACGCCACCGCGTCGATGCGGCCCGGCGCGGCCAGGAGACGCGCGCCCAAGCTATCGTCGATCACGCACCGGCCGTCATCTTCATCAAGGATCGCGACGGCCGCTTCCTCATGGTCAACCGCGGCTTTCAGGAACAGTACGGCGTCAGCGCCGCTGAAATCGTCGGCCGGACGGACACGGTGGTGGCATCGCCCGAGGTGGCCGCCCTATTTCGCGCCCGCGACCTCGAGGTCGGGGCCAGCGGCATGCCGCAAGAGCTCGAACACGTCGACGATAGCGGCGGTGCGCGGCGCGTCTATTCGACCGTCCGCTTTCCCATCCGCGACCGCGATGGCAACATCTTCGGCGTCTGCGGCATCGCCACCGACATCACCCAACGCAAGCAAGCGGAAGCCGCGGCCAAGGAAAGCCATGCCAGTTTGCGCAACGCGATCGACAGCGTCAGTCAAGCCATCGTCCTATGGGACGGCGACCGCCGCATCGCCGCCTTCAATCAGCGTTTCGCCGACTTTTCCACGATGTCCGGGCGATTGGCCTCCACCACGAGGACTTTATTCGGGCCCTCGTGGCCAAGGGACTCAGCGGCGTCGCTGCCGGGCAGGAAGAGGCTTGGATCGCCGAGCGGATCGAGGGGTTTCGCAGGGCCGACGGCACCCCATTGATCGAGAACCTGGCGGACGGCCGCAAGCTCAGCATCGTGCGTACTCGCTCGCAGGACGGCGGGATCGTCACGGTCGCCACCGACATCACCGAGCAGATCAAAAGCGAGGAACGGCTGCGCGACATGCAAAAGATGGAGGCGATCGGCAAGCTCACCGGCGGCATGGCCCACGACTTCAACAACTATCTTGCCGTCATCATCGGCAATCTCGATCTGCTGATGGAAGACGGCGATATCGCCAATCCCGAGACAAAATTGCTGCTCGATCAGGCCTTAGGCGGCGCCATGCGCGCCGCCGAATTGACGCGAAGCCTGCTTGCTTTCTCGCGCAATCAACCGCTCGAGGCCAGCAGCACCGACATCGGCCGCCGCCTCAGTGCCGTCGCCCGGTTGCTCGACCGCACGCTCGGCGAACACATCGTCTTGAATACGGATTTCGCGAGCGACCTTTGGTCGGTGAAAGTCGACGGTCCGCAACTGGATAGCAGCGTCGTCAACCTGGCCAATAATGCCCGCGATGCTATGCCGGGCGGCGGCACGCTGACGATCGCTGCCCACAACACCCGGCTCGACGCGGCTGACGCCAGAATAGACCCGGAGTTCACGCCCGGCGACTACGTCCTGATCGAGGTTACCGATACCGGCACCGGCATGCCGCCCGAGGTCGCGGCTCGCGTCTTCGAGCCGTTCTTTTCGACCAAAGGGCCGGGTCATGGGACGGGGCTTGGCCTCAGCATGGTCTACGGCTACGTCAAGCAGTCCGGGGGCCATGTCGCCATCGATAGCAAAACCGGCCGCGGCACGACGGTGCGCATCTACCTGCCGCGGGAAGAAGGGCAGACAGCGGACGCGTCCCCGGCGGTTACTGGCCGGGCGCGGGCGTTACCGCCTGGCGGGAGGGAAATCATCCTGCTTGCCGAAGACAATGCACAGCTGCGCCGCACGGTAGCGGCGCAGCTCGGCTCCCTCGGCTACCAGGTGGTCGAGGCTGTCGACGGCAACGCGGCACTGGCCCTTCTGCAACAGGCGGACCGGCCTTTCGACCTGCTGCTCACCGATATCGTCATGCCGGGCGGCATCGACGGCTACCAGTTGGCGAAGCTGGCGCTCGAACGGCGGCCGGGCATCAAAGTGCTGCTATCGTCCGGATATACCGGCGAATCCCTGCCGACCGACAAAGCGCGGGACCTCGGCCTGAAACTGCTCGCCAAGCCTTACCGCCAAGCCGAGCTGGCAAAGGCCGTCCGCACCGTGCTCGACGCGGCGCCTTAGGCAAGCCCAGCGATTTAAATACAACTATAGAAAGAATAACACCCGGATCATCTGCCAGTCTTAGGCTGCTTCCTAAGTTTCCTTATTGGGTGGCGAACATAGGGGGATGTTCCTACCAATATTCCGGAATAATACCATGATCTATTTGATATATGTGATTTAATTTTTTGGAAAATCTCTGTTGATATTGATAATCAATCTTACAATAACCGCCATCGGCGCGAAAAAAGGTAAACAAAAGTAAACAACCAGCTACGTCCTAAAAGTTGTACCCAGGATCAGGGTCGCCCAACCGTCGATGACCCGGCGATGCTTTAGCAGCAGCCCATGGGCCCGGTGGGCGGCGATCACGGCGGCGGCGTCGCTGGCCAGCAGGCCCGACAGCACCGCCCTGCCGCCTGGCGCCAGCGCGGCGGCAAGGTCACCCGCCATCTGCTTCAAGGGATTGGCCAGGATGTTGGCAACGATTAGGTCATAAGGGCTGGCGCGGCGTACCGCCGGCGCCCGATAGCCGTCGCTCATCGCCGCCTTGAGTCGGACGCCGTTGCAGAACGCGTTGGCGCGGGCGACGCGCACCGCCTCCGGGTCTATGTCTGCGGCGGTAACGGCTATCGGCCACAACTTGGCCATGGCGATGGCCAGGATGCCCGAGCCGCAACCCATGTCGAGCCCACGGCGCGGCCGCAAGGTACGCGCCAGATCCTCGAGCGCCAGCAAACAGCCTTCCGTGCTGGCGTGGCGGCCGGAACCGAAGGCGGTGGCGGCGTCCAGCCGGATGAGAATGCTGCCGGCGGGCGGCGCCTGGTCATGGTGCGAACCCAACAAATGGAAACGCCCGATGGCCAGCGGCGGCAGGTCGCGTTGGTTCTCGGCGACCCAGTCCTGCGCCGGAAACCACATCACGTCGGGCACTGGCGCGGCCGTGCCGTGGGCCGCCGCCGTCGCCTGCAAGTCCGCCATCAGCAGCGCCCGATCGGGCTCGGCCGCAGCATAGCCTTGCACCAACGCCGGCCCGCCATCGTCGGGCACCGTCCAGGAAACCGCGTCGGCCACCGCCTCGACCGCCTCGGCGAACACCTCGGCCACGGCGACGGGTACGCGAATCTCGATGCGCCACAGTGCCGGCGTCAGGCTCATTGCGCAGCAGGGGTCGCGGACTGGACGAAACTGTCCATGACCTTCTTGTTGCCGGCCTTCTCGAAAGCGATCTCCAGCTTGTTGCCTTCGACGTCGAGGATGCGGCCATAACCGAACTTCTGGTGGAAGACCCGCTCGCCGATCTGGAAGCGGCCGCTTGCCGGTGGGCGTTCCTCGGCCTGCCACGACGCCGCTTCGATGGTCACCGCCCGGCGCCGCGAGCCACCGCCCGACCAGCCGCCGCCGGCAAAGACCGAATCGCCCAGCGCCGCCGGCTGGGCTCGATAGCCGGCCAGCCCCGGCGCCGCGGCCCGCTCGATATGCTCCGCCGGCAGTTCGTCGATGAAGCGCGACGGCAAGGCGGCCTGCCATTGATTGTAGATGCGCCGGCTGGCAGCGAAGGAAATCTCGGCGCGCCGCTTGGCCCGGGTCAAGCCGACATAGGCCAGGCGGCGCTCTTCCTCCAGGCCGCCGACGCCGCCTTCGTCCAAGGCCCGCTGATGCGGGAACAGGCCTTCCTCCCAGCCAGGCAAAAAGACCAGGTCGAATTCCAGACCCTTGGAGCCATGCAGCGTCATCAGGCTGACCTTGTCGCCGTCGGCCGCCACGTCGTTTTCCATGACCAGGCTGACATGTTCGAGGAAGCCGCCCAGGCCGTCGAACTCGTTGAGCGCCGAGACCAACTCCTTGAGGTTTTCCAGCCGCCCCGGTGCTTCCACCGAGCGGTCCTGCTGCCACATGCCGGTATAGCCCGATTCATCGAGCACCTGTGCCGCCAGGTCGGATGTCCCCATGACGCCGAGCAGGCCGCGCCAACGGGCGAAGTCGGCGAGCAGGCCGGCGAGGGTCTTGCGCGCCTTGGGCGCCATGTCTTCAGTCTCGGACAATCGAGCCGCGGCAGCGGTCAGCGGAATCTGCTGGTCGCGGGCGAAGCGGTGCAGTGTCTGCAACGCTCCCGGGCCGAGACCGCGGCGCGGCGTATTGACGATGCGCTCGAAGGCAAGGTCGTCGTCGGGCTGAGCGACGACGCGCAGATAGGCGATGGCATCGCGAATTTCCTGGCGCTCATAGAAGCGCGCCCCACCGATCACCCGATAGGGAATGCCCAAGGTGATCAGCCGTTCTTCGAACTCGCGGGTCTGAAAGCCGGCACGCACCAGGATCGCCATCTCGCTCAGGCGCAGACCGCCCTGCTGCGATGCCTCGATCTCGTCGCCAACGACGCGGGCCTCTTCCTCGCCATCCCAGACGCCGCGCACGCGGACCTTCTCGCCCGACCCCCTGTCGGTCCACAGGGTCTTGCCGAGCCGCCCCGCATTGTGGGCGATCAGGCCGGAGGCGGCACCCAGGATGTGCGGGGTGGAGCGGTAGTTGCGCTCCAGGCGAACCACCTTCGCCCCGGGAAAATCGGTCTCGAAACGCAGGATGTTGCCGACCTCGGCGCCGCGCCAGGAATAGATCGACTGGTCGTCGTCGCCGACGCAGCAGATGTTGCGATGGCCTTGGGCCAACATCCGCAGCCACAGATATTGGGCGACGTTGGTGTCTTGGTACTCGTCGACCAGCAGATAGCGGAACTGGCGTTGATAGCGGGCGAGTGCGACCGGATCGGATTGGAACAGCGTTAGGCAGTGCAGCATCAGGTCGCCGAAGTCGGCGGCGTTGAGGGTCCGCAGCCTGGCCTGGTAATCGGCGTAGAGTTCCAAAGCACGGCCGCCAGCGGCATCGGCGCCTTCGGCCGACGAAACCTTGTCCGGGGTCAGCCCACGATCCTTCCAGCGCTGCAGGATGCCCGACAGCACGCGCGGCGGCCATTTCTTGTCGTCGATGTCATGGGCATCGAGCAGCTGCTTGATCAGGCGCAGCTGATCGTCGGTATCGAGGATGGTGAAGTTAGACTTGAGCCCAACCACCTCGGCATGGGCGCGCAACATGCGCGCTGCCAGCGCGTGGAAAGTGCCGACCCACCAGCCTTCGACCGGCTGGCCGAGCAGGGTGGAGACCCGTTCCTTCATCTCGCGCGCCGCCTTGTTGGTGAAGGTGACGGCCATCACCTCCCACGGCCGGGCGCGGGCGCCGAGCAGGATGTGAGCCAGCCGCGTGATCAGCACCCGGGTCTTGCCGGTTCCGGCCCCGGCCAGCACCAAAACCGGGCCGTCGACGGCTTCCACCGCCTGGCGCTGGGTGTCGTTGAGGTCGAGCAGATAACCGGGCGGCGGCGGTGGACGCAGCGGTGCTGCAAGGGTCGGCGCGGCGGGGTCGGCATCGCCGAGTTCGAAGGGATCGGGCATCGCTGGTCTATACCATGGAATCGCCGCGCGGATGGTCCATAGGCTGAACGACGTGCCTGTTGATGGCAAGGCGTCTTGCGGTCACCATATAATAGCGGCCCCCCGCCGGAAGACGAGGCAGTGCGGCGCAGGGAGCCCGGCCCGATTGCTCGTCTGGAGGATGCGGCGATGATCCATTCCAACATGATCAAGGCCTGTGCCGTCGTGCTGACCCTGTTGACCTGCGCCGGCCCGCTGCATGCCCAACAGGACAAGAACGCGCCGCCGGGGCTAAGCCCCGACACTGCCAAGGCCATTGTCGGCCTGCGTGCCCATATCGCCCCGGAGGGACAGAGCACCGAAACCCTGGGCCAGACCCGTACCGGCAATGGCGTGATCGTCGATGCCTCGGGACTGGTGGTCACCATCGGCTACCTGATCACCGAATCCTATGCCATCGAGGTAACGCTGGCCGATGGCACCCAGGTTCCCGCCACCTTCGTCGGCTTCGACAGCGAAACCGGTTTCGGCCTGCTGCGCGCCGAACTGCCCGCCGGCATCAAGCCGATGCGTCTTGGTGATTCCGATCAGGCAACGGAAGGTTCCGTGGCCTTGGTGCTGGCCTCCGACGGCCCGATGCCAGTGCATGCGGTTAAGGTCGTCTCGCGGCGCGATTTTGCCGGCTGGTGGGAATATCTGTTGGAGAGCGCCATATTCACCAGCCCGCCGCAGCCGTACTTCGGCGGTGCCGCCCTGGTCGGCAGCGATGGCCGGCTGCTCGGCATCGGCTCGTTGATGGTCGGCGATACCGGCGTGATGCAGACCCCTGCGCCGGGCAATATGTTCGTGCCGATCAACCGGTTGAAGCCCCTG
This sequence comes from Asaia bogorensis, assembly GCA_945878455.1. GTDB lineage: Bacteria > Pseudomonadota > Alphaproteobacteria > Rhodospirillales > CAMCUA01 > CAMCUA01. Next base: position 15,357 of record CAMCUA010000012.1, read on the forward strand.
TTGGCCGACCTTATCGACAGAGGTCGGCCAGCGGCGAAGGGCCGCCCCTGGCTGGGGGTAACGACCAAGGATTCGCCCTACGGCGTCCTGGTCGAACGGACGCGCAAGGACGGTCCGGCGGAGAAGGCGGGTATCCGCCCGCGCGACATCATCGTCGGCGTCGGCGACAGCACCGTCAAGGATACGCTAGGCTTTCTGCGACGTGTCTTCGCCCTTGGCGAAGCCGGAGTCACGGTGCCGTTGATGGTGCTGCGCGTCGAGGGGACCGCCCCGACGGTTCGCCGCATCGAGGTGCCATCGGCCAGCCGCTATGACTATATGCGCGCTGCGCGCGGCATTTAGCCGGACCTTCCCGCTTCAGTGGGCAGCGGACCTACCCGCTTCAGTGGGCAGCTGAATCGAGAGCGTAACCGGCGCCGCGTACCGTGCGGATCAGGTCGGACTCGACGGCATCGTTCAGTGCCTTGCGCAGGCGCAGGATATGCACGTCGACAGTGCGGGTTTCGACGTAGATGTCACGCCCCCAGACCGTGTCGAGCAACTGTTCGCGGGAAAACACCCGGCCCGGACGTTCCAGCAGCACGCGCAACAGGCGGAATTCGGTGGGCCCGAGATGAACAGGGCGCTCGCTACGCGTCACTCGATGGGTGGCCAGGTCCATGACGATATCGGCATAGGCCAACCGTTCATCGCTGAGAGACGGCCGCGACCGGCGCAGGATAGCACGGACCCGCGCCATCAGCTCCTTCGGTGAGAAAGGTTTGACGATGAAATCGTCGGCGCCGCTGTCGAGACCCTGGACCCGGTCGCTTTCCTCGGAGCGTGCCGTTAGCATGATGATCGGCATGTTGCGCGCCTCGCCCTTCTTACGCAATTGGCGGCAAACCTCGATGCCGGACAGCCGAGGCAGCATCCAATCGAGGATGATCAGGTCGGGCTTTTCCTCGTCGACCAGGATCAAGGCTTCCTCCCCATCGACCGCCACGGAAGCGCGAAAACCTTCTTTTTCCAAATTGTAGCGGATGACTTCGACCAGGGGCGGTTCGTCTTCGACGATCAGGATGTGAGGCTTCACGCTTTGGCTCCACTGGTCACGCCAGTCCGAACTTGTGCAGTCTTATCCAGCGTAATGCTGCTGGATTGATCCCCGGTTGGACGGGGTTCCGTCGGTGCCGCGCCGCGGATCATGAAAATAACGTTTTCGGCGATATTGGTGGCATGGTCGCCCATGCGTTCGATGTTCTTGGCGACGAACAGCAGATGCGTACACGGTGTGATGTTCTGCGGACTTTCCATCATGTAGGTCAGCAGCTCGCGAAACAGGCTGGTATGTAGTTGATCCACGTCGCGGTCCTGATTGCGCACGTCGACAGCCTTTTGGGCATCGCGATTGACGTAGGAATCCAACACATTCTTGATCATACCTTGCACCAGCCGCCCCATCCGGGCGATGGTCGGCACCGACACCATCGGTGCCGCTTGGGTCAGCACCAGGATACGCTTCGACAGATTGACGGCATAGTCGCCGATCCGTTCCAAATCGTTGGCTATCTTGAGTGCCGCGATGGCCGTCCTGAGGTCGTCGGCCATCGGCTGGCGCAGGGCCAGCATGCGCACCGTAAGAACATTGACCTGATGTTCCAATTCATCGATGCGCTCGTCTTGAACCATGACACGGGTCGCCAGATCGCTGTCGCGGGTGACCAGCGCCTTAATCGCTTCGGCAACCTGTGCTTCGACCAAGCCGCCCATCTCGGCGATCTTGCTATCGAGGACGTTGAGCTCCTCGTCGAACGATTTGACGATGTGTTTGGTAGCCATGGCTGTACTCCGATCGACGCTGCCCGTCAGCCAAACCGGCCGGTGATATAGTCTTGGGTGCGCTTGTCCTTGGGTGTGGTGAAGATATCTTCGGTATCGCCCGTTTCAACAAGCACGCCGAGATGGAAGAACGCCGTACGCTGCGAGACACGCGCCGCCTGCTGCATGGAATGGGTAACGATGACGATGGTAAAGTTCTCCCTGAGTTCGTCGATCAACTCTTCGATCTTCGCCGTGGCGATGGGGTCGAGCGCCGAACACGGCTCGTCCATGAGGATGACCTCGGGACCGACAGCGATGGCGCGGGCGATGCAAAGACGCTGTTGCTGGCCACCGGAAAGTCCGGTGCCCGGCTCCAACAGCCGATCCTTTACCTCTCCCAGCAAGCCGGCCTTATCCAGGCTGGTCATGACAATCTCATCCATTTCTGTCTTGCTGCTAGCCAGGCCGTGAATACGTGGCCCATAGGCAACGTTTTCATAGATGGACTTCGGAAAGGGGTTCGGCTTTTGGAAAACCATGCCGACGCGGGCACGTAGATGCACCACGTCGATGTCCTGATCGTGAATATCCTTGCCGTATAGCGCGATCTTGCCGGTCGCCCGGCAGATGGGAATGGTGTCGTTCATCCGGTTTAAACAGCGCAGGAAGGTCGATTTGCCACAGCCGGAGGGGCCAATCAGGGCCGTCACCTCGTGACGTCCGATGTCGAGATCGACGTCGAACAATGCCTGCTTCTCTCCGTAGAACACAGACACCTTACGGGCGACGATCGTCGGTTCGCCCTGTTCCAGCCGAGCACGCTTGGGCGCAACCGCGGTTGCGGGAATTTGAGTGGTGGTTGTCATAGCGGTTCCTACCAACGTCTTTCAAAGCGTCTACGAAGCAGAACGGCGACCGCGTTCATCAGGAACAGGAAGGCCAGAAGGACCATGATCGCGGCGGATGTCCGCTCGACGAAGGCACGTTCCGGACTGTCCGACCACAGATAAATCTGCACGGGCAGCACCGTCGCCGCGTCGGTCAGTCCACTGGGTATGTCGACGATAAAAGCGACCATGCCGATCATCAGCAGCGGAGCCGTTTCACCCAAGGCATGCGCCATGCCGATGATGGTGCCGGTTAGAATGCCGGGCATCGCTAGCGGCAGTACATGATGCATGACCGTCTGCAAGCGCGAGGCGCCAAGGCCCAACGCCGCCTCGCGGATGGATGGCGGGACCGACTTGAAAGCGGCGCGCGCGGCGATAATGACCGTCGGTAGTGTTATCAGGGCAAGCACCATACCGCCGACGAGGGGTGCCGAGCGGGGCAGGCCGAAGAAGCCAAGGAAGACCGCAAGGCCAAGCAATCCGAACACAATTGATGGCACCGCCGCCAAATTGTTGATGTTGACTTCGATCAACTGGGTCCAACGGTTCTTCGGCGCGAATTCTTCCAGGTAGGTGGCCGTCATCACTGCAAGCGGGAAGGCCAACACGATGGTCACCGCCAGCGTGAAAAAGGAGCCGACGGTGGCGCCCCACAAACCGGCAAGTTCGGGCTCGCGGGAATCGCCCTGAGTGAAAAGCAACGTATTGAAATTGGTCTCGATCAAGCCACGAGCCTGCAAGCGTTGAAACCAAGAAATTTGCTTGTCCGACACCTTGCGGTCCGCCTCGGCAACGTTGGGGTTGATATAGCCCTTGTTGAGCTGATCGAGGTCGTCGGATACGGGAATGGTGATCGTCACCCGCTTGCCGATGATCGATGGATCGGCCATCACCATGTCGCGAATCAGAAATATCGCACCCGGACTGACCATGGCATCCAACTGACGCTGGTCGGTGCGTCCCTGAACGTCGGGAAATAAATCGGCAACCGCCTGACGGATTGGGGTGCGATAGTCGGCGGTCGATAGCACCTCCGGGTCGCGCTTACCGTCAGGGTCGATATCCTGAGGATAAAGCGTGATGTCGAGACGCACCATGGTTTGCACAAAGGCGGTGTAACCATGAGACACGATGGTCCACATCAGGAGCGTCAGGCAAGAAAGGGCAAAACCGATGGCAACGACGCCATAAGCCTTGAACCGGCGTTCGGCCGCGTAACGGCGCTTGAGCCCGGCGGCAACCTTTTGGCTGTTGGTGGTGGTTGTCTTATCCACGACGGCGGTCGCCCCTACGTTGCGTATGGCTATATCACTCATACTGCTCTCGATACTTGTTGACCACGGAAAGCGCGATCACGTTGAGGACAAGGGTGATGCAGAACAACACCAAGCCCAGGGCGAATGCGGCCAGAGTCTTCGGACTGTCGAATTCCTGATCGCCAACCAGCAGGGTGACGATCTGCACCGTTACCGTGGTGACGGCCGCGAAAGGATTGGCTGTCAGATTGGCCGCCAGGCCGGCCGCCATGACGACGATCATGGTCTCGCCGATAGCGCGCGAGACGGCGAGCATAAGGCCGCCAACGATACCGGGCAGCGCGGCCGGCACAATCACACGCTTGATGGTTTCGGATTGGGTGGCACCGAGTCCGAGGGAGCCGTCGCGCATCGCTTGCGGCACCGCATTGATGACGTCGTCGGAAAGGGACGACACGAAGGGGATGATCATGATTCCCATGACAACCCCGGCAGCCAGGGCACTTTCCGATGAGATATTGAGACCGAATAGCGAGCCGGAGTCGCGGAAAAAGGGCGCTATGATCAGAGCGGCGAAAAACCCATAGACAACCGTCGGCACGCCGGCCAGCACCTCCAACATCGGCTTAACGATGGCACGCACATTACGCGGGGCATATTCCGACAAATAGATCGCCGACAGCAAACCCACCGGCGCCGCCACTACCATGGCGATAACCGAGATGAGAAACGTACCGGCAAGCAGCGGTAAGACACCGAAAGCCCCCGTGCTGCCGACCTGATCCTCGCGCATCGCCATCTGCGGACTCCAATGGAGGCCAAACAGGAAATCCGTAAGAGGAATTCGGGCGAAAAAGCGCAGCGATTCGAACAGCAGCGACAGAACGATGCCGACGGTCGTCAGAACGGCAATGGTCGAACTGAGAATCAGCAGCACCATGATCGCTTTTTCGACGCTGTTGCGCGCCCAAAACTCAGGCTTGACGCGCTGGCGTCCCAATACCATGCCGACGACTGCAATACACATGGCGACGATCGCTAGGGCGACCTGGCTGATGAAGTTCAGGTTTGCATAGTAGTTGGCAGCGGCGCGCATCGCCGGGTCCGAGGTGACGCTGGTCGCATTTCCCGTCGCCAAATTGCGCACGTCGTTGATGACGAGCCCAAGCTGGGGTGCAGGCAGCGACTGCACCTCGGGCGGCAGGCTGGAAACAAGCAAGGTGCGGACAATGGAAGGCTCGAACATCAGCCAGACGGCAACGATGATCAGTGCCGGAATACCGCACCACAGCGCGACATAATAACCGTAATAGGCCGGTAGCGAATGGAGCTTGGTTGCCGAGCCGCCAATCCCGGCCATCGCCCGCGACCGCCCCATGTAAAATCCGGCAACCGTCAGCACAATCAGTACGGCGAAAAGCAAGGGTAGCGGCATGGCCATGGACCCGCTGAAAAAGGAAAAACGAAATGTCTGCGAAAACGAACGTGAAGAAGAGAATATTCCTCCGGGAGCCTTAAGCGGGCTCCCGGAGGAAGTCGGCGACTACATCATGTTCATGGGAGCCATGGTCTGGGCGGCCTTGCCTACCATTTCCCGTTCCGCGTCAGGCAGCGGGACGAGACCCTTGTCGGAAAGGTAACCGTTCTTGCCCCACGCCTTGGCGCTGGTGAATTCCTTGAGGAAGGCCTCAATGCCAGGAATGGTACCGGCGTGTGCTTTCTTGACATAGAAGTACAGCGGACGGGAGACCGGGTAAGCGCTGGACGCGATGTTTTCGAACGTCGGAGAGTGACCGCCGATGGCGCTGCCTTGGATTTTGTCGGCGTTCTGGTCGAGGAAGCTGTAGCCAAAAATGCCGAAGGCGTTTTTGTTTTCTTCCAACTTACGGACGATTAAGACGTCGTTTTCGCCGGCTTCGACAAAAGCACCGTCTTCGCGCATTTCATGGCACTTGGCGCCGGTGATGCCGGCTTCCTTCGCGCCGGCGGCCTTAGCGCAACCGGTCGCCATGACGAGTTCGACGAAGGCATCGCGGGTGCCCGAAGTCGGCGGCGGACCGAGGACTTCGATCTTGCCGGCGGGCAGCGACTTATCGACGTCGCTCCAAGTCTTATAGGGATTGGCGACGGCCTGGCCATTGACAACCACCGTCTTCGATAACGCCATCCACACCTGTTCGACCGTGAACTTACCCTGTGGCGAAGCCTTTGAATTGGCAAAGACGATACCGTCGTAGCCGATCTTCACTTCGACGACGTCTTTGACGCCGTTCTTGGTGCAGTCGGCGATTTCCGACTTGGTGATGGCGCGCGAGGCATTGGTGACATCGGGATGGTCGACGCCAACCCCGGCGCAGAACAGCTTGAAGCCGCCGCCGGTACCCGTGCTTTCGATGACCGGGGTCTTGAAGTTGGTGGTCTTGCCGAACTGTTCCGCAACCGCCGCCGTGAAGGGGTAGACGGTGCTGGAACCGACGATCCGGATTTGATCGCGGGCCTCGGCGGCCCCGGCGATACCGATGCCCGCGACGATAGCGAGCGCGAGGGAATGTCTCAACATGACGAGCGTGTCCTTTACACCGTTGGAACCGAAATGCGCTGATGGGCTTGCGCAACACGCGGCGCGACTGCTGCACCACTGCGGCCTTGTCTTAGCGGTTCACCGGATTCTGATTTATGACACCGTCGTTACGTCAATATGACTAAATAGTCACAATTTTATGACAGCCCGCAAATCCGCAGATAGCCTCAGCCGCCGCGGCCGGGAGCCACTGCCGTCGGCACCGACGTAGCGATTCCTTGAGTCGATTGGGGCAACACCACGGTAAAGTTGCTGCCTTCGCCGATCCAGCTTTCTACTTGGATGCGACCGCGGTGGCGGTTGACGATGTGCTTAACGATGGCGAGCCCAAGGCCAGTACCGCCAAGGCTTCGCGAACGGCCCTTGTCGACCCGGTAGAACCGTTCGGTCAGGCGTGGCAGGTGTTCCTGCGCGATGCCCTCGCCACGGTCGATCACCGAGACGCCGACTCCCGGACCGCCAGTTTCGCTCATGCGTTCGACAGGGCGGGCGAGGATACGGATGACAGTGCCTTGCGCCGCATACTTGATGGCGTTGTCGATCAGATTTTGGAACACTTGATACAATTCGTCCCTTTCGCCGGCCACCGGGCTTAAACCGTCGGGAAGGTCCGTCTCGATGGTCATGCCGCGGGCCTCGGCACGCACCGTTAGGATTTCGGCCACGTTGACCAGCAGGCCTTTCAAATCGACCCCGCCGCGCGGTTGGATATGCTCGTTGATTTCTACCCGCGATAAGGAAAGCAGATCGTCGATCAACCGACTCATCCGCAACGATTCGCCGTGCATGATCTCCAGAAAACGCTCGCGGGCCTCGGGATCCTCGCGGGCGGTGGTACGCAACGTTTCGATCAGGCCAAGCAGGGCTGCCAGGGGCGAACGCAATTCATGACTGACATTGGCGACGAAATCGGCGCGCATCTGTTCGGCACGCATCGCCGCAGTCCTATCGTGCAACGCGAGCATGACGGCTATGTCGCCAAAGGACTCCCCGCTGTCGAAACGTGAAACGACAAGCGTGAAATCGCGCGGCACCGGCGCCGCCAGTGACAATTCAGCCGTATGGCGTGGCGCGCCCGCAATCACCGCATCGACTGCATCGAGCACAGCGGGATGGCGCACCGCGTGAGCCAAGTCGCGGCCGATAATGTTGATCTGCAGCGTCTCGCGCGCTGCCCGATTGGCCGCCACCACCCGCCGGTTCCTGTGGATCAGCAGGACGGGATCGGGGAAGCCCTCAATTAGCGCGGCGGCGGCGGGCGGTACTTTCGCTCTGGTGGGATCTTCGGCCATGTCGATCAAACCGTGGACGGCAACAGCTGGCCGATCATGCCGCGTTCGCAACCGTCATCTTGTCTTCGCGGACGACTCGGTTACGTCCACTCTGCTTGGCACAATACAGCGCCTTGTCGGCACGGGCAAAAAAATCCTCCAGGGTTTCGCCAGCCCGGTAGCGGCCGATGCCGACGGATATCGTGATCTCGCCCAGGTACTCACCCGAGGCTCGATTGAGGATTCGCTTCTTACTGACCCGTTCGCGCAAAGCATTGGCCAGATTCTCCGCCGCCGGCAGATCGGTCTCCGGCAACAGAATGACGAATTCCTCGCCACCATAGCGCACTGCAATATCGCGCCCCTTAATGCCCTCCTTCAAGGTAGCGGCCAGGAGCTTGAGCACCTGATCGCCGACAGCGTGGCCATAGGTATCGTTGAAGCGCTTGAAGTGATCGATGTCGAGGACCAGCGCGGTCAGCGCGTCGCCGCTCTTTGTGCTGTCCCCGGCCAGACGCGCCAACTCCAGATCGAGCATCTTGCGGTTGGACAGTCCCGTCAGGGGATCTGTCAGCGCCTCGCGGGTACGATTTTCCAGTTCATCACGCAGTTGAACCACCTGTTCCGATGACATGGCCAAGCGCTCTTCCATCTCGTGGTTTCGCTTCTCCATGGCGCGGGTGGCCGCCAACATGCCGGAAACGAACCGCCCGAGATCGATGGGCGCGCCCGCCGTGGAGGCGTTGAGACGCGCCCCAAACATTTCGAGGGCACTACTGTAGGCCGCCGTGCTTTCCCCCGCCTTGTCTAGTTGGTCGACCAGTGCGTCGAGTTCGAGCGACAAGCGGCCCATCGCCGTGGTCACCGCCGCATCGCCTTCGCCGCTAGGGAAAAAGCGCAGGAAGAGTTCTTCGTTTTTTTCCGGTGTAAAGGCGCGTCCACGTTCAATCAGGTGGTCAAGGGTGCCATTCAATTCCGACACGTCGCCACGGGAATAATGATACCAAATGGTGAAGTTACGGGGATTCTGCGGAATCAGCAGTTCCGTCATCTTCTCCAGCGCCGCCTTAGCGAACTTCGCTACCTGCCCGAAGCTTTCATTCTGCCCCAAGCTCTCATCCCCCGAGGTTTTGGATCGTCTCGTAGCATAGCGAACAGCCAAGCGAGGCCAAGAACTTTCCGGTCCAGCGCCAAGAGTGGTTTCCGCAATCCGCCTTTCCTGTTATGCCCTGGCGCATGACCGCCATCCCCGACGAATGGGAAAATCCTCAACGAGCCGCCAACGTCGGGCGACCGGCCGATACCTGGGCTGCCGGTTGGCCGGCGGCGACCCTCCTGGCAGTTGGACTGTGGTTGTGCATGGCTGCGGCGGCGCTGCTGCTGCGCCCGTTGCTGCCGGTCGATGAGACTCGCTATCTGGCCGTCGCGTGGGAGATGTGGTCAGGTGGCCATTGGCTGGTGCCCCGCCTCAATGGCGAACTGTACGGCCACAAACCGCCGCTACTGTTCTGGCTGTTCCACCTGGGGTGGGCTTTCTTCGGGGTCAATGAGGTCTGGCCGCGCGCGGTTGGACCCCTGGCCGGATTGACCTGCCTGCTGCTGACCCGCGCGCTTGGCCGGACGCTATGGCCCGCGCAGCCGGGTATCGGCGATGCGGCCATGCTCGTGCTTTGTTCCTTTGTCGCCTGGCCGATCCTCGGCGGAACGGTGATGTTCGACACCCTGCTGACAGCCGGCGTGCTGACGGCGCTGTTGGGGACGGCCTGGGTCGCGGCTGGGCGAGCCCTGGCCGGCTGGAGCCTGTTTGCCGGCGGGCTGGTGCTCGGCTTTTTCGCTAAGGGGCCAGCGGTCCTGCCTTTTCTCGCCTGCATTCCGCTGTTCGGCCCGCTGTGGGCGGGAGCCGCTGGGAAAGGCGGCGTCCGAATCTGGTGGCGCTGGTGGTCGGGCGCGGCACTGGCTGGAATCGCCGCCGTTGCCGGCATCGCGCTATGGGTCGTACCGGCGGTGCTGACGGATGGCGTTGGTTATGCCTTCGACGTGGTGCGCGACCAGGCAGCCGGGCGCATGACGGACAGCGCCGATCACGGCCGCGCATGGTGGTGGTACGCGATAGCGCTGCCACCGGCCTTGCTGCCGGCCATAGCCTGGACCACCCCATGGCTCCGTCGGAAAAGGCCTTGCGACAGCGGTGAGCGTTTCTGCCTGATTTGGTCAGGCGGGGCGCTACTGTTGCTCAGTTTGGTCAGCGGCAAGCAAATCCATTACCTGCTGCCGGCCCTTCCGGCTGTTGCCCTCCTGATCGCCCGCCATCTGGCCGACATTGCCGCTGCGCCGACGCAGGCCCGACGCCAGGTAGCGGGTCCGGTCCTGTTTTGCTGCTTGGCTGGTATCGCCATTGCCGCGTTGCCCTGGCTGCCGCTCGACCCCGAGATATTGGCGGATGTCGCGCCGCTGGCGACAGGCTGGGGGTGGGCCTTGGCCGGTGTCGGTCTGCTCGCCCTGCTGCCCGCCACGAGCCTCCGGCGGCAGGTGGCGGTGCTGGCCGGCCTGGCAACGACCATCGTCCTTATCGTCCACCTTGCCGCCGCACCCCTTCTCGCCGCTCGGTTCGATGTTCGCCCCCTCGGCGAACGTTTGGGCCTATTGGAACGGGAAGGCCGTGCCATTGCCCATTACGGCACCTACCACGGCCAGTTTCATTTTGCCGGCCGGCTGCAACGACCGATCGCGGAGATCGGCGATGCCGATGCCGTGGCCTGGATGGCAAGCCATCCCAACGGCATTGTGGTGACATACCAGGAGGCCAAACCGCTGGGTGGGATGGCGTTGTTTGCCGCCGCCTATCGGGGTGGTTGGGCGACGGTCTGGGACCTGGCTACGGCAAGCGCTGACCCCGCCTTAATCCGGCGTCGCTGAGACGGAATTTTCCAGTTTCTCTTGACTTCGATGCGGTCAAGACCTAAGTCCGTGGCACTCATCGAGACAGAGTGCTAACAGAAGCTTAGTTCTCTTTGAATTCCAATTATTTATGGGAGCACAACATGAAATTCAGGCCGTTGCATGACCGCGTGGTGGTCAAGCGGGTCCAGCAGGACGTAAAGACTGCTGGCGGCATCATTATCCCCGACACCGTCCAGGAAAAGCCGATGGAAGGCGAAGTTCTCGCCGTCGGCCCCGGGGCGCGCGACGA
>CAMCUA010000013.1 GCA_945878455.1 Asaia bogorensis
TTGTTCGAATGCGATAACCCGGAAAGCGCGACGCTTGAATCCTGGGAACGGCATATGACGGTGAATTTGCGCGCACCGTTTTTCCTGACCCAGGCCTTTGCCAAGGCGCTGCCGGCGGACCGTCAAGGCAACGTGATCAACATCCTCGACGAACGGGTGTGGAACCTGACGCCCTATTTCACCACCTACACGTTGAGCAAGGCGGGTCTGTGGACCCTGACGCGCACGTTGGCCATGGCTCTGGCGCCGCGCATTCGCGTCAACGGCATCGGTCCCGGTCCAATCCTGCCCAGCATCCATCAGACGGAAGAAAGATTTCGCCGCCAATGGCAATCGCAGCCGCTTAGCCGGCCGATCCCACCCGAAGAAATCGCGCGTGCCGTCGTCTTCCTGCTCGACTCGCCGTCGATGACGGGACAAATGATCGCACTCGACGGAGGCCAGCATCTCGGTTGGGCGCAGCCGGTCGATCAAGAGGCGACCAACGAATGAACAATGTTATCGCCGATGCCGGTCGAAGCCTGCGCCATGTGTTCATCCGCGACCTGATGCTCAGCGGCTCCATCGGTGTCCACGGTCATGAAAAGGAAGCCCGGCAACGGCTTCGCATCAACCTCGATCTTGCGGTGTTTGAAGATTCCACGGAATTGGCCGATTCGTTGCGCAATGTCGTTTGTTACGAAACCATCGCCGATGGTGTGCGGGCCATCGTCGCCGGCCGCCATATAAACTTAGTAGAAACCCTAGCCGAACAAATCGCGGCGATGTGCCTGGTAGATTCCCGGGTACGTTCGGTGCGGGTGCGCGTTGAAAAGCTCGACGTCTTTGCCGACGCGGCAAGCGTCGGCGTCGAAATCGAGCGCAGCCTCCGGCAGACCTAGGATAGAGCTGCAAGCCGAACCCCTAACTCATTGTAAGACTGAGTCCTTTGAGCCCCGATGGCGGCAAGTTGTACACAGGGGGTCAGGCTGAATGTCTAAGGTTAAGGTCAAACGACAAAATTATGTCAGGTCTCTTGTCTATTATTTTTTGCGGAAGAATTTTTGTTATTTTTCAGCAACTTATAGTTATGATTAAATAATAGGCAAACCCAACGAAGTGGCGGATTGGCTGGGGTTGAACCATCTATCCGACGACCTCGTCAACAAGCTTATCCACAGAAGCGGTGGACAGGATTTTCATTGACGGCCGATGGCCGGAATGCAAATGCCGCGACCACGTTGACGAGCGGGCACACATCCGCCAAATACGGGACATGACCACCGGCCCCGAGGTCGCAGCGACCACTGAATCACCCGCGCCGAGCCTTGGTGCGGGCATCGATTTCATCCGCCAGCAATTGCGGACCTGTCCGACAGCGCCCGGTGTCTATCGCATGCTCAACGGGCGCGGCGACGTGCTCTATGTCGGCAAGGCAAAGAGCCTGCGCAAGCGGGTGACCAGCTATACCAATCCAGTGCGCCAATCGACGCGGATCCTGCGCATGGTGGCGGAGACCGCAGCGATGGAATTCGTCACCACCCACACCGAGGCCGAGGCGCTGCTGCTCGAAGCCAATCTCATCAAGCGCTACGCGCCGCGTTACAACATTCTGCTGCGCGATGACAAATCCTTTCCCGCCATCCTGCTCACGGCCGACGACGATTTCCCCCAAGCGCTCAAGCATCGCGGCGCCCGTTCGCGCAAGGGCAGCTATTTCGGCCCCTTCGCTTCGGCTTGGGCGGTCAATCAGTCGTTGACCGTGCTGCAGCGGGCCTTCCTGTTGCGCTCCTGCTCGAATGCCGTATTCAACAGCCGCACCCGGCCTTGCCTGCTGCATCAAATCAAACGCTGCAGCGCGCCGTGCGTCGGGCGCATCGGACAGGACGATTACGCCACTCTGGTCGAACAGGCGCGCGCCTTCCTGACCGGCGACAGCCAATCGGTGCAACAGGCCTTGGCGGGGCGCATGCAGGAAGCCAGCGACAAACTGGAATTCGAACACGCTGCACAGTATCGCGACCGCATCAGGGCCTTGACCAGTGTCCAGGCCCATCAGGACATCCACCTGAGTGGCCTCGATGCCGTCGATGTCGTTGCCGCCCATCAGGCCGGCGGTCAGACCTGCGTCGAGGTCTTCTTCTATCGGGCAGGGCAGAACTATGGCAACCGGGCCTATTTTCCAGCCCACGCCCGCGAAGACGATATCCCCGATATCCTCGAGGCCTTCCTGGCGCAATTCTACGATAACAAGGAACCGCCGCGCGAGGTGCTGACCAGCCACGCCCTGCCCCATGCGGGATTGTTGGCTGAAGCATTGGCCGTACGCGCCGGGCGAAAGGTGGCGGTAAGGGCGCCGAGCCGCGGCGACAAGCGCAAACTTGTCGAACTGGCATTGGCCAACGCCCGGGAGGCCTTGGGTCGACGCGTGGCCGAAAGCGGATCGCAGCGCCGCCTGCTCGACGAGCTGGCCCGTGTCTTCGATCTGGATGGCCCGCCGAATCGTATCGAGGTCTACGACAACAGCCACATTTCCGGCGCTCAGGCCGTCGGCGGCATGATTGTCGTCGGGCCGGAGGGTTTCGAGAAGGCAGCCTACCGCAAGTTCAACATTCGGGGCACCCCTCTGCCGCCGCCGACCGTCGTTGCCCAAGCCAAGGCGGACGGTATGTCGCCGGGTGACGACTATGCCATGATGCGCGAGGTGCTGACCCGCCGCTTCTCGCGCGCCTTGAAGGACGATCCCGATCGTCAGCGCGGTCAGTGGCCGGATCTTGTCTTGATCGACGGCGGGGCAGGACAATTGGGGATCGCCACGACAGTTTTCACTGAGTTGGGGATCGATGACGTTGCCGTCGTTGCTATCGCCAAAGGGCCGGATCGCAACGCCGGACGCGAACGGCTGTTTCTGCCCAACCGGCCGCCCTTCAGCCTGGAGCCGCGCGATCCCGTGCTCTATTTTCTTCAGCGCATGCGCGACGAGGCGCATCGGTTCGCCATCGGCACCCATCGTGCCCGCCGCTCCGGGGCGGTGTCGCATTCGTTGCTGGACGACATTCCGGGGATCGGGGCCCGCCGCAAGAAGGCCTTGCTGCATCACTTCGGTTCGGCCAAGGCCGTGGCGCAGGCGGGGCGCGCCGACCTGGCCACGGTCGAAGGAATAAATACGACCATGGCCGACAAAATTTATGACTGGTACCACCCAGAGGGTTAGACTGGCCGAGACCTCGAGTTGACAGACGTCCAGGCGAACTTTTTCTTATCCGGGCTCCACGGGTCCGTACGGTGATCATGGCAACCAGCCTCCCCAATTTGCTGACATACTCCCGCATCGCTGCCATCCCGGTGGTCGTCGGGCTTATTCTCAGCCAGATGCTGTGGGCCGAGTGGTTGGCGCTGGCCTTCTACATCGGCGCGTGCGTCACCGATTTTCTCGACGGCTATCTGGCGCGCGCCTGGCAGCAGCAGTCGAGCCTGGGCCGCTTTCTCGATCCCATCGCCGACAAGCTTTTGGTCGCCAGCCTGCTGATGGTCATGGTCGGCGTCGGCACCATCGGCAAGGTATCGATCCTGCCCGCCCTGGTTATTCTCTGTCGCGAATTTCTCGTCTCGGGATTGCGCGAGTATCTGGCCGAAGGCAGAGTCAGCTTGCCAGTAAGCCGTCTTGCCAAATGGAAGACGGGCATCCAGATGACCGCTATCGGTTTTCTCGTCGTCAGCGATTCTGAAATCGCCGTCTTGGGCATCACCTCCGTCGATGTAGGATTGATTGGCCTTTGGGTGGCCGCTTTCCTGACGCTGGTTACCGGCTATGACTACCTTCGCCACAGCTATGACTACATCGAGCGCTCCGATTCTGGCGCGGCTACGGTGGAAGCGGAGAAGGTTCCCAAGTCCGGGAGTGTCCGGTCATCGGGCTGACGGGTTCGCACACCATGCGGGTTTTCGGTCTGGTCGGTTGGAGCGGCAGCGGTAAGACCACCTTGATGACCCGTTTGATCCCGGAATTGATCGCCTGCGGTCTGCGCCTATCGACCATGAAGCACAGCCACCATGGCTTCGACGTCGATACCCCGGGCAAGGATTCGTATCGGCATCGCGAAGCGGGTGCCACCGAAGTCATGGTCGCTTCAGCCCGGCGCTGGGCTTTGATGCACGAATTGCGCGGCGATCCTGAGCCGGACGTGGAGGCATTGATCGCCCAAATGACCCCGGTCGATTTGCTGCTGATCGAGGGCTTCCGGCGGCATGCTCATCCGAAGCTGGAAATTCACCGGCCATCGCTTGGCAAAGCGCTGATGGCGTCGACGGACCCGAACATCGTCGCCATCGCCAGCGATTCTCAGGTGATGGAAACAGTGTTGCCCGTGTTGGATATCGACGATGCGGCCGCCATTGCAGCCTTCGTCGTCACCTACTGCGGCCTGCGGCGGGAAGAGGCCCATGGTCCAACTAAGCAATGACTGTTTTGCCCATGGCGGCGGCGTGCTGACGCTGGCCGCCGCCCTGTCGCGCATCGCCGAGCGTGTCAGCCCCATTGCCGAGACGCAAGTGCTGCCGCTGCGCCGGGCCTTGCACCGGGTATTGGCCGGCGATCTTGTCGCTGGGCGCAACGTGCCGCCGCATGACAATGCCGCGGTCGATGGCTACGCCGTATGTTTCGACGATTTGAACGCCAAGGGCGACAGTCGGTTGCCGGTGACAGGGCGTGTCGCGGCGGGCCATCCGCTCGAGCGGCCGGCGCGGCGCGGCGAAGCGATCAGGGTCTTTACCGGCGCGCCGATGCCGCCCAACCTCGACACCGTTTTCATGGAAGAGGATTGCCGGGCGGAGGCGGAGCAGGTCATCCTGCCCGCCGGGATCAAGCGCGGCGACAACCGTCGGCTGACCGGCGAGGACGTGACGACCGGTGCCGTCATCGTGCCGGCCGGACGCCTGTTGCGCGCCCAGGAATTGGGCATCGCCGCTTCCGTTGGCATCACTCAGCTTACCGTCTTTCGCCAGCTAACCGTGGCCGTCTTTTCCACTGGCGACGAGGTCTGCGATCCCAGTGGAGAGGCTGCGCCCGGAAGCATCTTCGATGCCAATCGCTTCACCCTGATGAGCCTTGCCGAGGCATTGGGTTGCCGTGTCGAAGACCTGGGCATCCTGCCCGACCGGCCACAGGCGGTTGCTCGGTCGTTGCTGGCGGCAGCGGAGAAATACGACGTGCTGTTGACCTCAGGCGGTGTTTCGGGCGGCGAGGAAGACCACGTGGCCAAAGTGGTGGGGGAGAAGGGCAAGCTGCATTTCTGGCGCCTGGCGATCAAGCCGGGACGGCCCGTGGCGCTCGGCCAGATCGGCAACGCTACCTTCATTGGCCTTCCCGGCAATCCTGTGGCTGCCATGGTCACCTTCCTGCGGGTGGCGCGGCCGATACTTTTGCGCCTGGCCGGCCGTGACGACGTGGTGCCGACACTGTTTGCCGTGCGGGCCGGATTTTCCTTTCAGAAGAAGGAAGGCCGGCGGGAGTGGCTGCGCGTGTGGCTCGAACATTCGTCCGGCGGTGCGCCGGTGGCCCATCGCTGCGCCGCCGACGGGGCCGGCATGCTATCTTCCATGGTCGCGGCGGACGGGTTGGTCGAATTGGCGGAAGAAGTGCAGCGGGTGAACGAAGGTGCGCTGGTCGATTTCCTGCCCTTCAGCGAAGTCACGCATTGACGGCAAAGACCATTGGTCGGGAGCGAGTTGGGGTGAAGATCGTTTATTTTGCGTGGCTGAAGGAAAGGGCCGGTCGCGGCGAAGTTCGGGTTTCGCCACCGCCCGAGGTCTCCGACGTAGCCGCACTGATCGCATGGTTGACGCAGCAGGACGCCGGCCATGCGGCGGCCTTTGCCGATATGTCGGCAGTGCGGGTAGCCGTCAATCAGGAGTATGTTAGGCTCGATCATCCGGTGGGGGCGGGCGACGAGATCGCTTTTTTTCCGCCGGTCACCGGCGGGTCTGTGTCGGCAGGTTTCGAGGATATTCCGTGATCCGTGTGCAACGCGAGGATTTTGACCCCGGCGTCGAATTGGCCCGTTTCGGTGCCGGCAATCATGCCATCGGCGGCGTCTGCGTGTTCGTCGGTCTGGTCCGCGACGGCGCCCCGGCGGCGGCGGGCGACGAACGCATCGGCGCCATGACATTGGAACACTATCCCGGCATGACCGAACGCGAACTGGAACGTATCGATGCGGAGGCGCATCGGCGTTGGCCGCTGGAAGACAGCCTGATCATCCATCGTCATGGACGTCTGGTGCCGGGCGAACGGATCGTCCTGGTCGCCACCGCATCCCCGCATCGCCAAGCGGCCTTCGAAGCCTGCGAATTCCTGATCGACTGGCTGAAGACCAAAGCGCCGTTCTGGAAAAAGGAAGAATCCACCACCGGCGCCCGCTGGGTCGAAGCCCGTGAGTCCGACAATGCTGCCGCCGACCGCTGGAGCAAGGGGCGGGCAGCGGAATGACGCCGCTGTCGGTCGACGCGGTGATCTTCGATTTCGACGGCGTTCTCGTCGAATCGCTCGACGTCAAAAAGCGGGTCTTCGCCTCGCTGTTCGAGGGCTTCGGTCCCGATGTTCTGGCCAAGGTCATGGCTTACTACGTGCTGAATGAAGGAATCTCACGCGTGGTGAAGGCCCGCTATTGCTATCGTGTGTTTCTCGACCGCGACCTCGGCGACGACGCTTTGGAAGAGATCAACCGGACATACGCCACACGCGCCCTGCAAGGCGTGATTGACAGCGCGTGGGTTGCGGGTGCGCAGCAATTCCTGGCCGATCATCATGGCCGGCTGCGCATGTTCACTGCTTCGGGAACGCCGGAGGAAGAACTTCGCATGATCGCCGCCGCGCGGCGCATGGCGCATTATTTCGACCGTGTCTGCGGCTCGCCGAGATCCAAAGCCGAGATCATCGAGTCGCTCATTGCCGATTTCAACCTGGACCGCCGGCGTTGCGTCGTGGTCGGCGATGCCATGGCCGATTACCGAGGCGCACACGAGACGAATATTCGCTTCATCGGGCGAGTGGTGCCGGGCCATGCCAGCAAGTTTCCGCCGGCCACCGAAACCTTGCCGGATCTTACCCACTTGGCGGCTAGGTTGGTCGCTTAATCGGGTCCAGAGGGAGGGGGACGTGACGGGCGACGACGCGACTCCAGGGCCGGTGCCAGCGTACCAAGACGAAAAATTTATGAACAGCGTCGATGCACGGCCGCTGCGCATCCTGGCCGAATACCTCGAGCCGATGGAGCGGTTCGAGGATTTGCGCGTCAGCGATACCATCGTCGTCATGGGCTCGGCGCGCTTCCTGCCGCAGGATGTCGCCGATGCGCGACTGGCGGCGGCGCGCCGCGATGGCGGCGACATCGGGCGGGCCGAATCGGTGCTGCGCATGTCGCGCTATTACGAAGAAGCGCGCCTGCTGTCCCATCGCTTGACCGAGTGGTCGAAGGGACTGGAGCGGACGCGCAGACGCTTTGTGGTCTGCACGGGTGGCGGACCGGGCATTATGGAAGCTGCCAACCGGGGTGCCTCGGAAGCGCGCGGTATCAACATCGGGCTCAATATCGCCCTGCCGCTCGAACAGCACGAAAATCCATATATCACGCGCGAACTGACGTTCCAGTTTCACTACTTTTTCATGCGCAAGTTCTGGTTCGTCTATCTGGCCAAGGCCATCGTCATATTCCCTGGCGGATTCGGCACCTTGGAGGAGTTTTTCGAAATCCTGACCCTCGATCAGACACAAAAATTGAAGAAGCAAATTCCTATCGTGCTCTACGGCACCGATTATTGGGACAAAGTCATCGATTTTCAGGCGCTGGTCGACTTTGGTACCATCGATGCCGCAGACCTAGCCCTGTTCCATCGGGTCGATTCGGTCGATGCGGCCTTTGATGTGATCACGCGGGAACTGGCTGAAAAGTCCCTGCAGCATCCCGGCGGCGCGCTTTAGGCGGCTGCGCGCAGCCCCTTCAGCCCATCGACAATCTGGGCGCGGCAATGCTGGGACAGGGCCTTGCGCCCGGCAAAGCGGCGGGCGCGTAGCGGTGGGTGAAAGCGGATGTGCACCTCGGTGGCAGGCAAGGTGAAGGCCCGCAGCAGGTGCGATAGAAAATCGTGATTGCCATACCATGCCAGCGGCGAAGGTCCACCGTCCTCGGCACGGGTGTAGCTCAAGGTCACCGGCTGGACATCGACCCGGCCATCGGGCGTGCAAGCATAGGCGACTTCGAACAGGGTCGAACGGAAGGGCAAAACGTCCAGCCCGTTCGTGCTCGTCCCCTCAGGAAACAGGATGGCCGGCCGACCATCCAGCAGCACTCGGCTCAAGGCATGGCAATCGGTGGCCGCGTCCTGCCGCTTGCGCGTGACGAAAACAGTCCGCCCGAGGCGGGCCAACGTACCGAAGCCCGGCCATCCGGCAACCTCGCGCTTGGCGACGAAGACCGTGTCCAGCCAGCAACCGAGGATGGGGATGTCCAGATAGGAAACGTGGTTGGCGACAAACAGGATCGGTCGGTCAACGACGGGGTAGCCTTCAACCCGGATGCGCATGCCGACCAGGGCGCAAGAGCCCCGGTGCCATGCGAGGGCGATCTGCCGGCGTACCCGCGAACCCAGCGGCGCAGCCAGCGCGAAGCCGACGGCGGTACCGAAGGTCAGGAGGACGAAGGCGGGGAGCCGCCAAGCAATCCGACATGCGGCGGCAAATCGTTCGACGAGGCTCGAACCGGCCGCTGTGAACTCGTCGGACGGAAGTGGCGAGAATACCGCTCCGTCACCTGATCCAATCTGACCACCACGCATACATCCACCGTGTTGAATTGATGATCGACAACGGCACCGTCGCCCACACAGGCACCGACACGTAAGTAGCCCTTGATCAACGGCGGCAGGGTGCTGATTGCCACCTGCTCGTCGATGAGATGGGAGGGCAAAGCGTCCATCGTCACATAGCGGCTGTCCCGGGCGCGCGGGCGCAGGCCCCACGGCGCCATGTGATGATGGTGCAGGTACGAAAGTCCGAGGGCGAGGGCCGTCGGATCGCTGCCGGGGAAACTGGCGCAACCGAACAGCAAGCCCGCATTGTGCGCATTGGCATAGGCGGCGATGCCGCGCCAAAGTAGCTGTAGGATGGCCCCCCGGCGATAATCGGCATGGACGCAGGAGCGACCCAATTCCATCACCTCGCCGGGCCAGTCGAGCAGGGCGGCAAGGTCGAATTCGCCAGCAGAATAGAAACCGCCGTGCGCCTTGGCGTGGCAGCGCCGCAGCAGGCGATAGGTGCCAACGATACCGCCGTTGTCGGGGTGTTGTTTATCGATCACCAGCAGATGATCGGCGTAGGCATCGATGTCGTCGAAATCACGCTTGAGAGCGGCGGTGGCCGCATCCGGCCAGGCACCCATTTCTTCGTAAAAAATCTTGTAACGAAGCCGTTGCGCAGCTTCCACGTCGTCGGCCGAGCGCGCCAACCGAACTTCGAGATCGCCGAATCGCTGGGGGGTCATCTCCGCCTCCGTCGCCGATCTGGAACAAATCCACTAGGAATTCATTCCGATCTATCGGTGACAGGTATGACCTAACAAGCGATCCGGCGATATCAAGCTTCGTTGAAGATTCTGTAAGAGATTTGTGGCACCGCTGAGGTTTCTACTTCGATTTCTTGCGCGGCTTTGGCAACTTGATCGAATTAATGAAGTCCATACGTTGTTTGGCCCCCATCTCGAACAGAGTCATTTCGCTAGCGGCCTGGAAGAAACGGATGCCTTTGCCGACGTAACGCTCAATGGTGGCCGGATCGGCGACCCCACCCATTCCGGCATGCTTTCCGTGCTTCTTGCAGGCCTTGCACACGACATCGAAGGCGGCATCGATTTTCGGATGATTGGCCTGACCGGGCACGCCGTATTCCGTAGACAGGTCGCCCGCGCCGACGAACAGGGCGTCGATGCCCTCGACGGCTGCGATGCCGTCGGCATTCTCGATACCTTCCGGCGATTCGACCATGGCGACGACCAAAGTGTTGCGGTTGAGAATCTGCAACTGCTCTGCACGCGGGTAGGCTCTGAAGCCGAGCTGCGGCCCTGGTCCTGTCACCGAACGGCGGCCGACCGGCGGGAAGCGCGTATTGTTGACCAGTTCGCGAGCTTCCTCGACCGTGCTGATATGCGGCACGATGACGCCCATGGCGCCGTTGTCGAGCAGGCGGGTCACATGGAAGCTCAGGTGCGACGGCACCCGGCAGATCGCCGTCACCCCCGTTTTCACCGCCGCCGTGCAGATCTGCGCGATCGTATCGACATCCATGCTGTTGTGTTCGACATCGATGAAAATCCACTGGAAGCCCAAGTGTTCGGCGATCTGTGCGATGTTGACATGGCGCCAATGCTGGATCGTGAAAGCGGCGCAAAGCTCGCCGGCGCCCAACCGCTTCTTCAGATGATTCTCGACGATGCTCATAGCCGTTCTCCCCTGATTTTTCCGCCGGCCGAGGACCGGTCCGGCGGGAACCGGGCGAGGTGCCGACCTCGCCGCGACGCGGTCATCCCGCTGGTTGAGGGCCTGGCGCGGGACCGCGTGCCGACTTGTAACCGCTGGCGGCGGACGATGACAAGGGATGCCCGGTTTTTTTCCCATTCGAGGCCTTCGCCCCGGCGCGGAATGTGTCCTATGATGTTCCCAACGAGCGCCGGGACCGAATCCGGCGATAGCAAAACCTGGGCGGAACGATATGCCCATCGGACCGCACAAATTCGAATACGAAGTCATCCGGGGTTGGGAGCAGCTGCCCGAAGGCTGGTCGTTCGTCGAGGTAGCCGGCGTCGCGGTGGATTCTAAGGACCGGGTGTACGTTTTCAACCGCGGCAAGCACCCGATCATCGTCTTCGACAAGGAAGGCAAGTTCCTCAACGCCTGGGGCGAAAATACCTTCACCAGCCCGCATGGCATCTTCATCGACCGCAACGACGCGATCTATCTGGCCGACGACGGCGACCACACGGTGCGGGTCTACGACGGCGACGGCAAGATGAAGCTGATCCTGGGTCAGCCCGGCGTCGCCGCCGATACCGGCTATAAGACGGGCGTCAGCCCGGTTCTGTATGGTGGCAAGCCGTTCAACCGGGTGACCAACGTCGCCATGGGTCCGAACGGCGACATGTATATCGCCGACGGCTATGGCAATGCCCGGGTCCATCGGTTCGCGCCGGACGGCAAGTTGATCACGTCGTGGGGCACACCTGGTAGCGCGCCGGGGGAGTTCAATCTGCCGCACGGCATCGCCGTCGATCGTTCGAACCGGGTCTATGTCGCCGACCGGGAGAATTCGCGCATCCAGATCTTCCGCGCCGATGGTACCTTCATCACGTCTTGGGACTGGGTGAACCGGCCGACCGACGTCTTCATCGACGAGAACGAATATATGTATATCGCAGAATTGGGCTGGTCCTTTCCGACCCGGCCGGCGCAGCTCCACTACAACACCATGTCCTTTCCGCCGGTCGGCCACGATCCCATCGCGCGGGTGACGGTGTGCGACCTGGACGGCAAGATTGTCTCGCGCATCGGCGGCAACACGCCGGTACTGCCTGGCAATTTCGTCGCACCGCATGGTCTGTCCTGCGATTCCAAGGGCGATCTCTATGTCGGCGAGGTGATCGTCCGGTCGGGCGGCGGCGCCTATTTCGCACCGTTGACCTGCCATTCGTTCCAGAAATTCAAGCGTGCGGGCTGAACGGCCTTAGGCCGTCACGCCGCCAATACTCTCAAGGGAGGATGCAAAACATGTCGAAGGGCCCGCATAAGCTCGAATACGAAGTCATCGAAGGCTGGGCGCGCATGCCGGAAGGTTGGTCGTTCGTCGAGGTCGCCGGCATCGGCGTCGATTCGAAGGATCGGGTTTACGTCTTCAATCGCGGCAAGCACCCGATGATCGTCTTCGACAAGGAAGGCAAATTTCTGACCGCCTGGGGCGAAGGCGTCTTTACCGTGCCGCACGGCATCTACATCGACGAAGACGACACGCTCTATCTGGCCGACGACGGCGATCATACGGTGCGCATCTGCGATACTGACGGCAAGGTCAGGTTGACGCTCGGTAACAAGGGCGTTCCCTCCGACACCGGCTATAACGTCGATCTCAGTCCCGTCATGTATGGCGGCAAGCCGTTCAACCGGGTGACCAACGTCGCCAAGGGACCGAACGGCGACATGTACATCGCCGACGGCTACGGCAATTCCCGTGTGCATCGTTTTTCGGCGGACGGTCAGCTGAAGTCATCCTGGGGCCGCCCCGGCAGCCTGCCAGGCGAGTTCAAGCTGCCGCATGGCATCGCCGTCGACCGCTCCGGCCGGGTCTATGTCGCCGACCGGGAGAATTCCCGAGTGCAGATTTTCGACGCGGAAGGCGCCTATATCGACTCGTGGAATTGGGTGAACCGACCGACCGACCTATTCATCGACCGTAACGAGGTGATGTACATCGCCGAACTCGGTTGGACGGTACCGGCGCGCGGCGGGCGCATCCATTATTTCACCATGCAGAATCCACCGTGCGGTCACGATCCCATCGCGCGCGTCACCATCTGCGATCTGGACGGCCGCATCATGGGGCGCCTTGGCGGCAACAACCCGATCCTGCCCGGCAATTTCATGGCACCGCACGGTCTGTGGTGCGATTCCGCCGGCGGCCTCTATGTCGGCGAGGTCGTCGTCCGCTCTGGCGGCAATGCCCATTTTGCGCCGCTCACCGGCCACGCGCTGCAAAAGTTCCAGCGCTCCGTCAGTCTGCGCTAGCACCAGGGCAGTCTGCACTAGCGCCAGGGCATCCATTCAGTCGGGAGAAAACACATCATGGCCATCGGGCCGCACAAGTTCGAATTCGAAGTCATTCGCGGCTGGGGGCAATTGCCCGAAGGCTGGTCCTATACCGAGGTCGCCGGCGTCGCTGTCGATTCCAAGGATCGGGTCTATGTCTTTACCCGCGGCAAGCATCCGATCATCGTCTTCGATAAGGAAGGAAAATTCCTGAATGCCTGGGGCGAGGGCGTCTTCACCGTGCCCCACGGCATCTTCATCGATAAGGACGACAATCTCTATCTTTCCGACGATGGCGACCACACGGTGCGCATCTGCGACACCGACGGCAAGGTCAAGCTGACGCTAGGCAAGAAGGGCGTGGCGTCGGAGACCGGCTACAAAGAGGGCGTCAGCCCCGTGCTTTACGCCGGCAGTCCCTTCAACCGGGTCACCAACGTCGCCATGGGCCGCAATGGCGATCTGTATATCTCCGACGGCTATGGCAACGCCCGGGTGCACCGCTTTGCGAAGGACGGAAAGCACATCACTTCCTGGGGCCGTCCGGGTGGGCGGCCGGGGGAATTCAACCTGCCCCATTCCATCGCCGTCGACAGCGCCGGTCGGGTCTACGTCGCCGACCGCGAGAACTCACGGGTTCAGATCTTCAATGAAAACGGCATGTTCATCCGCGAATGGACCTGGGTGAACCGGCCGCTCGACCTGTTCATCGACGACCAGGACATGATCCATATCTCCGAAAGCGGCTGGGTCAAGCCGGTCGGAACGCCGCTGCACTACAATAACAAGTTCGCCCCACCCTGTGGCCACGACCCGATCGCCCGGGTGACCATTTGCGATCCGGATGGCACGGTCGTCGCCCGTGTCGGCGGCAACAACCCGGTTCTGCCCGGAAATTTCGTCGCGCCGCACGGTATCAGCTGCGATTCGCGCGGCGATCTTTACGTCGGACAGGTGATCGTCAAATCCGGTGCCGCCAAGTATTTTGCGCCGCTGCCGCTGGAGGCGTTCCAGAAATTCCGTCGCGCCGGCTGAATCGAGAAAAGGGAGTAAACTCACCATGTCCCTGGGTCCGCATCGGTTCGAATACGAGGTGATCGAAGGCTGGGAACGCCTGCCCGAAGGCTGGTCGTTCGTCGAAGTAGCCGGCGTTGCCGTCGATTCCCAGGACCGCGTCTATGTGTTTAACCGCGGCGCTCATCCGGTCATTGTCTTCGATAAGGAAGGCAAATTTCTCAATGCCTGGGGCGAAGGTGTCTTCAACAATCCTCATGGTATCTTCATCGACCGCGAGGATACGGTGTATCTGGTCGATAACGGCGATCACACCATCCGCCTGTTCGATACCCAGGGAAATTTGAAGCTGCTGATCGGGCAGCCCGGTGTCGCCGCCGACACCGGCTACCGGCTGAACGCCCAGCCGGTGCTTTATGGCGGGGCGCCCTTCAACCGGGTGACCAATGTCGCGCGTGGCCCCAACGGCGATCTTTATGTCGCCGACGGCTACGGCAATGCCCGGGTGCATCGTTTTTCACGGGACGGCAAGCT
This sequence comes from Asaia bogorensis, assembly GCA_945878455.1. GTDB lineage: Bacteria > Pseudomonadota > Alphaproteobacteria > Rhodospirillales > CAMCUA01 > CAMCUA01. Next base: position 14,371 of record CAMCUA010000013.1, read on the forward strand.
GATCACGTCCTGGGGCCAGCCCGGCGGCCGTCCCGGGGAATTCAACCTGCCCCATGCCATTGCCGTTGACAGCGCCAATCAGGTCTATGTCGCCGACCGCGAAAATTCTCGCGTCCAGATCTTCAATGCCGATGGCATGTATATCAAGGAATGGGGCTGGCTCGGCCGGCCCTGCGATCTGTTCATCGACGATCAGGATTTCGTCCACGTGGCTGAATTGGGCTGGACCACGCCGGCTCGCGCCCATCTCCATGCCAACACCATGGAGCATCCGCCCTGCGGTCACGATCCGGTGGCGCGGGTAACGGTGTGCGACCCTGAAGGCAAGGTGGCGGGCCGCTTCGGCGGTCCTGATCCCATCTTGCCGGGTAACTTCGTGGCTCCCCACGGCATCTGGGCCGATTCGAAGGGCGATCTCTATGTCGGCGAGGTGGTCTTGCGCAGCGGTGCCATCGCCCATTTCGCACCCTTCACGCCGCGCTGTTTCCAGAAGTTCAAGCGTTCGGGCTGAAGCCAATGGGAATGCCATGCCGATAGGCCCGCACCGCTTCGAATATGAAATCATCCAAGGCTGGGAACACCTGCCCGAGGGCTGGTCCTTTGTCGAAGTCGCCGGTGTCGCTGTCGATTCCCAGGACCGCGTCTATGTCTTCAATCGTGGCGCCCATCCGATCATTGTGTTCGATAAAGAGGGCCGCTTCCTCAACGCCTGGGGCGAGGGCGTTTTCAAAAGCCCGCATGGCATCTTCATCGACCGTGACGATACCGTCTATCTGACCGACGATGGCGATCACACGGTCCGCGTCTTTTCCACCGACGGCAAGCTGACGTCGATGCTGGGCGAACCCGGTGTCGCCTCCGCCACGGGATACATGCATGGGATCAGCCCGGTTCTTTATGCCGGAAAGCCGTTCAACCGGGTGACCAATGTCGCCAAGGGCCGCAACGGCGATCTCTACGTCGCCGACGGCTACGGCAATGCCCGCGTTCACCGTTTTGCGGCGGATGGCAAACTGATCACTTCATGGGGAACGCCTGGTGGTGGCCCCGGCGAATTCAATCTGCCGCACGGCATCGCCATCGACAGCAGCGGGCGGGTCTATGTTGCCGACCGGGAAAATTCCCGTGTCCAGATCTTCAATGCCGACGGCATGTTCATCGACGCCTGGACCTGGCTGAACCGGCCCGCCGACATTTTTATCGACGATCAGGACTTCATCCACATCGCTGAGACCGGTTGGTCCAAGCCGTCGGGTTGGCAGCTGCACTACAATTTCATGCAAAGCCCGCCTTGCGGTCACGATCCCATATCGCGGGTCACGGTTTGCGATCCGGACGGCAAGATCGCCGCCCGCCTGGGCGGACCCAATCCCATCCTGCCTGGCAACTTCTGTTCGCCGCACGGCCTGTGGTGCGATTCCCATGGCGATCTTTATGTGGGCGAAGTGATTTTGCGCGGCGGTGCCATCAAGTATTTTGCGCCGCTCACGCCGCACGCCTTTCACAAGTTCAAACGCTCGGGTTGATCCACGGAGTTGCGTGATGCCCATCGGTCCGCATAAGTTCGAGTTTGAAATCATTCAGGGCTGGGAGCAGTTGCCCGAAGGCTGGTCGTTCGTCGAGGTGGCCGGTGTCGCCGTCGATTCCCACGACCACGTCTACGTCTTCAATCGCGGCGAACATCCGATCATTGTTTTCGACAAGGACGGCAAATTCCTCAAGGCTTGGGGCGAGGGGGTTTTCAAGAGCCCACACGGCATTTTCATCGACCGCAACGACACCGTCTATCTGGTCGACGATGGCGATCACACGGTGCGCATCTTCGATCTCGATGGCAAAATGGCCTCGATAATCGGCGAGCCCGGCGTCGCCGCCGACACCGGCTACAAGATCGAAACCAGCCCGGTGTTGTTCGGCGGCAAGCCGTTCAACCGGGTGACCAATGTCGCCAAAGGGCGCAACGGCGATCTTTATATTGCCGACGGCTACGGCAACGCCCGGGTTCACCGCTTTTCTCCCGATGGCAAGCTGATCACGTCCTGGGGCCAACCGGGCAGCGGCCCGGGCGAATTCAACCTGCCGCACGGCATCGCCGTCGATAGTGGCGGGCGGATTTACGTCGCCGATCGGGAAAATTCCCGCATCCAGATCTTTCGCGAGGACGGATCGTTCATCCATGCCTGGACCTGGGTGGCCCGGCCCACCGACATATTCATCGACGACCAGGACTTCATCCATATCGCCGAACTGGGTTGGTCCAAGCCGGCGCGCACCCACCTGCATGCCAATACTATGGAATGTCCGCCGGCTGGCCACGATCCGGTCTCGCGGGTCACGGTCTGCGATCCGGATGGTAAGGTGGCGGCCCGCTTCGGCGGCAATAATCCTATCCTGCCCGGGAATTTCATTGCGCCGCATGGCTTGTGGTGCGATTCCCGCGGCGATCTGTATATCGGCGAGGTGATATTGCGCGGCGGCGCGGTCAAGCTGCTGGCGCCCTTGACGCCCCATGCCTTTCAGAAGTTCAAGCGCACGGGGTGATCGGGTCGGGCGCGACGCAGAACGCCGAATCCGCTATGTATAGACCATGCCCGATACCCGGATCGATCACGGCGTAGAGACTGCCCACGACTTCATGGTCGGCTTGAACGCCGTCATCGTTGCCGTCGTCGGCGACAATCCGTGCGTTCTGGTGGTGCCCAATTCGCGCGAGGACCCGTCTCGCGAAGGCCTTGCGGCCTTGCCCTTCGGTCCCTTCGAGCCGGGGCGCCATCGAACCCTGGACATGGGTTTGCGATCTTGGGTGGCGGCGCAAACCGGCCTGCGTCTGGGTTACGTCGAGCAGCTTTATACCTTTGGCGATATGGGCCGCGATCCACGCGAGGTACGAGGCGGGCCGCGTGTCATCTCCATCGGCTATCTGGTGCTGACCCGGGCGCCTGAGCCTGATCCGGCGACAGCCACCCAGTGGCGGGATTGGTATACGTTCTTTCCCTGGGAAGATTGGCGGCGCGGCAGGCCGGCGGCTTTGTCCGAGTGCATCGAGCCCAGCCTGCGTCGCTGGATCAAGGCGGCGGGAAACCGGGCCGAGGAACGCGAGCGGGCCGAGCGGGCAGCCGTATCCTTCGGCCTCGACGGCGCCGATTGGAGCGAAGATCTGGTACTGGAGCGTTATGAATTGCTCTACGAAATCGGCCTTGTCGAGGAAGCTCTCCGCGACCGGGGCAAGGCTGCCGATGCCAGCATCGGCTTTTCCCGGCCGATGGCACTCGACCATCGCCGCATCCTAGCCACCGGCATCAGCCGGTTGCGCGGCAAGATCAAGTACCGCCCGGTGGTGTTCGAATTGATGTCGCCTGAATTCACTCTGCTAAACTTGCAGCGTCTGGTCGAAGCGCTATCGGGCAAACGCCTGCACAAGCAGAACTTCCGCCGGTTGGTGGAACGCGAAGGGCTGGTCGAAAGCACCGGCACCATCGATACGCGGACCGGTGGTCGGCCGGCGGTACGTTTTCGTTTCCGCCGGGAGATCCTGGCCGAACGTTCGGCGGTCGGTTTCAAGCTGCCCTCGGTGGCTGCCCACCGGGGTTGAGCGCCGGTATGTTACAGCCGCTTGACAACTCGTTATGCTCAAACCTAAGATAACGAATATGGCCTAATGGATTTTTTTCAGGGCCATCATATACTCGAAATGAGCACAGGGAAGATCGGCCATGGACACCTCGCTTGGCCCTCTCGTCGCCGAAGCTGCTTACACGCGGGACGTGGCGGAACGGACGCGGCCGGTTTTCGAGCGGCTGCGCTCGACGATCCCCGAGAGCAACTGGCCGCATCTGGCGCCCTATATCGACGAGATATTGCGCCTTAAGGTCGAACGCAACGCTGTCATCCTGGCCCATAACTACATGACGCCGGATATCTTTCACGGCATTGCCGACATTCGCGGCGATTCCCTTGCGCTCGCCCGCGAGGCGATGGAGACCGATGCCGACGTTATCGTCGTTTGCGGCGTCCACTTCATGGCCGAAACGGCAAAGATCCTGAATCCGACCAAGACCGTGCTCATTCCTGATCCGCTGGCCGGTTGTTCCCTGGCCGAGTCCATCACCGGCGAGGATTTGCGCCAGTTGCGCAAGAAATATCCCGGCGTGCCGATCGTGTCCTACGTCAACACGACAGCCGACGTGAAGGCGGAGACCGATATCTGTTGCACCTCAGCCAACGCCAAGAAGATCGTCGAATCCCTGGGCGTCGACCGGGTCATCATGACGCCCGACGAATTTCTGGCGCGCAACGTCGCGGCCGAAACCGATGTGGAAATCATCGCCTGGTCCGGCCGCTGCATGGTGCATGAAACCTTCGAGGCCGGTCAGATCGACCGCCTGCGCAAGGCGCATCCGGACGTGGTCGTCCTGGCCCATCCGGAATGTTCGCCCGAAGTCATCGGCCGCGCCGACTACGCCGGATCGACGGCCGGCATGGCCGACTATATCGCCAAGTACAAACCGGCCCGCGCCGCCCTGATCACGGAATGCTCGATGAGTTCAAATCTGGCCTCGGAATATCCGGAGACCCAGTTCATCCGGTCGTGCAGCCTGTGCCCGCACATGCAGCGGATCACTATCGACAAGGTGGCCGATTGCCTGCGCGATCTGTCGCCGGAAGTGACGGTCGACCCGGACATCGCCCGCCGGGCCCGCCGTTCCGTCGAACGCATGATCGAAGTCGGGCGGAATTGATCCGCACGTCAGTGTCCGGCACTTCCAAGGTCCCAGCGCAGAGCCCGGGTGCCACATGAAGGCTCCGCTAAGGGTCCTGTCGCCGCTGCCGCGACATATCGTCGAACGGGCGGTGCGCGAAGCCCTGGCTGAAGATCTCGGCCGTGCCGGCGATATCACAACCGATGCCATTGTCCCTGCTGATGCGGTCATGACGGCTATTGTTGCAACCCGCAAGGACGGTCGGGTCGCCGGCCTCGATCTGGCCATCGAGGCCTTTCGGCAACTGGCCGGGAATGCTGTCTCCATTACCGTGCTGAAACCCGATGGCAGTGATGTGATGCCGCCTGAAGCGATGTTGCGGGTCGCCGGTCCAGCCCGTGCCATCCTGACCGCCGAGCGCGTCGCCTTGAATTTTGTCGGCCGGCTGTCGGGCATTGCCACGGCGACACGCGAGATCGTTCGCGCCGTCGAAGGTTTCGATGTCGCCGTCACCTGTACGCGCAAGACCACGCCCGGCCTGCGTGCGCTGGAAAAATATGCGGTGCGGGCCGGTGGCGGCGCCAATCACCGATTCGGCCTCGATGACGGGGTCCTGATCAAGGACAACCACATCGCCGTTGCCGGTGGCGTGCGCCCGGCCATCGAACGGGCCCGCGCCCATGTCGGACATATGGTCAAGATCGAGGTCGAGGTCGATACCCTCGATCAGCTTGCCGAAGCCCTGGCCTGCGGTGTCGATATCGTCCTGCTCGATAACATGGACCTGCCAACCCTTGCCCGTGCCGTCACGATGGTGGACGGGCGCGCCATTATTGAAGCGTCGGGTGGGGTCACCGCTGCCAAGGCGCCGGCCATCGCCGCAGCCGGCGTCGATATCATGTCAGCGGGCTGGCTGACGCATAGCGCGCCGGCCCTGGATATCGGTCTCGATACGGTGGAATAGGGGCGTTAGCGGGTCGGGACCGGCTTCTCGCCCGAATAATCGTAAAAGCCGCGGCCAGTCTTGCGGCCAAGCCACCCGGCCTCGACATACTTCACCAGCAACGGACATGGCCGATACTTGGTATCGGCTAGGCCTTCGTGCAGCACGTTCATCACCGACAGGCAGGTGTCCAGGCCGATAAAGTCGGCCAACTCCAGCGGCCCCATGCGATGGGCGGCACCCAGCTTCATGGCGGTGTCGATGGCATCCACCGAACCGATACCCTCGTACAGGGCATAAACCGCTTCGTTGATCATCGGCAGCAGGATGCGGTTGACGATGAAGGCGGGAAAATCTTCGGCGCTGACCGCTTTCTTACCCAGCCTGCGGGTCAGGTCACGCACCGTCTGATAGGTATCGTCCTCGGTGGCGATGCCGCGGATCAGTTCCACCAGTTCCATGACCGGCACTGGATTCATGAAGTGCATGCCGCAGAACTTACCCGGCCGGTCGGTCTGGGCGGCCAGACGGGTGATAGAGATGGACGAGGTGTTGGAGGCGAGCAGGGTTTCCGGCTTCAGATAGGGGCAAAGCTCACGGAAGATCTGCTTCTTCAGCTGCTCGTCCTCGGCCGCCGCCTCGATCACCATGTCGCAATCGCTCAGGGATTCATAGTTGATCCCCGTGGTGATGCGCTGCATCGCCGGCGCGATTTCCGCTTCCTTGATCAGTCCGCGGGAAGCCTGTCGGCGCATGTTGCGTTCGATCAGGCTGACGCTCTTATCGAGGCGTTCCTGCTCGATGTCTTTCAGGGCGACGTCGAGGCCAGCCAGGGCGATCACATGGGCAATGCCGCTGCCCATCTGTCCGGCCCCGATCACGCCGATCTTACGGAACTTCGACGCGTCGACGGATATGTCGTTCATCGATGGTGATCCTTTTGATGGGATACGGCCCCGCAGATATGTCAATTTAGCGACCCTTTTCCAGTTCCTCTGCCAAAGCCGGCAGGGCTTCGAACAGGTCTGCGACAAGTCCGTAGTCGGCGACCTGGAAAATGGGCGCTTCTTCGTCCTTGTTAATGGCGACGATGACTTTGCTGTCTTTCATGCCGGCAAGATGCTGGATGGCACCCGAGATGCCGACGGCGATATAGAGATCCGGCGCGACGACCTTGCCGGTCTGTCCGACCTGATAGTCGTTGGGGACATAGCCGGCATCGACCGCGGCGCGCGAGGCGCCGACGGCGGCACCGAGCGAGTCGGCAACGCGTTCGAGCAGCACGAAGTTGGTGCCGTTCTGCATGCCGCGTCCGCCCGAAATGACGATCTTGGCGGCGGTCAACTCAGGGCGTTCCGACTTGGTCAATTGCTGTCCGACAAAGGACGACTTGTCCAATCCATTGGCCGGCTGCACGACCTCGATGGCAGCGCTGCCGCCTTCGGCCGAGGCCGGATCGAATGCCGTGGTCCGTACCGTGATGATCTTGATCTTGTCTTTCGACTGCACCGTGGCCAGGGCATTGCCGGCATAAATCGGGCGGACGAAGGTATCGGGTCCTTCAACAGCGGAAATGTCGGAAATCTGGGCTACGTCCAACAGCGCCGCGACGCGCGGTATGACATTCTTGCCCGAGGTTGTCGCTGGCGCCAGGATGTGGCTGTAGCCACCGGCCAGCGAGACGACAAGGCTGGCCAGGGGTTCGGCGAGCGCGTGGGCATAACGGGCATCGTCGGCTTTCAGTACCTTGGCGACACCGGTGATCTTCGCTGCCCGTTCGGCGATGCCGCCGCAGTCGTGCCCGGCCACGAGAACGACCACATCGCCACCCAGGCTCGTCGCCGCCGTCACCGTATTCAACGTCGCCGGCTTCAGTTCGGCGTTGTCATGCTCAGCTATAACCAGAACGCTCATTTGTCTTCTACCTACAGAACCTTGGCTTCGGTGCGCAGCTTGCTCACCAGCTCGGCAATGTCCGCCACCTTGGCGCCGGCATGGCGCTTCGGCGGACTGGAAACCTTCAAGGTCACCAAGCGTGGTGTAATGTCGACGCCGAGCGCCTCGGGCGTCAGCGTTTCGATCGGCTTGCGTTTGGCCTTCATGATGTTCGGCAACGATGCATAGCGCGGCGTGTTCAAGCGCAGATCGGTGGTGATAACGGCGGGCAGCGTCAGCGACACCGTCTCCAATCCGCCATCGACTTCGCGTGTCACTGCCGCCTTGCCGTCCGTCAGTTCGAGCTTGGAGGCAAAGGTGCCTTGCGGCCATTCCAGCAAAGCGGCCAGCATCTGCCCAGTTTGATTAGAATCGTCGTCGATGGCTTGCTTGCCCAGAATGACCAGATCGGGCGCTTCCTTGGCGACAATGGCCTTCAGCAGTTTGGCCACGGCCAACGGCTGCAGCTCGGCATCGGTCTGCACCAGAATGCCGCGATCGGCGCCCATCGCCAGCGCTGTGCGAATGGTCTCCTGACAGGGTTGCGGGCCCATGGAAACAACGAGCAGATCGGTGGCTGTACCAGCCTCGCGAAGGCGTACGCCCTCTTCGACGGCAATTTCGTCGAAGGGGTTCATCGACATCTTCACATTGGCTAGTTCGACGCCTGTATTGTCGGATTTGATACGGATCTTGACGTTGTAGTCGACGACCCGTTTGACGGCGACCAGAACTTTCATAAAAGGCAACTTCCCCAAGCTATCAGTAGGTTAAGAGCGATGACGGAAAATAATCACAGCCCAAGTATCATAAAATCGTACTCATAAGAAAGATTTCCGAGTGCGACTGCGGCATCATTATACCGCACTGCACAATAAGCATGCTACACCCACATGTCAACGGGCGAAGGCTGCGGAAACTCATGGCGTTGCGGGCTTAACAACCGTTACAAGAGTCCGCATCATGGCATTGCCGTTCCAAGCGATTCTCGTTGCCATCATCGTCCAGAGCCTGTGGGGCGGCAATCCGGTTGCGGTCAAATTGGGACTGGAGGCCTTTCCACCCCTGTGGAGCGCTTTCATTCGTTTCGTCATCGGTGCCCTTTGCGTCTTCGCCTGGGCCCGGTTCAAGGGGATAAGGCTGCGTCCGACCGCCATCGAATGGCCGCATCTCGGCTGGGTCTCGTTGCTCTTTACCGTACAGATCGGCTTGATGAACATCGGCTTCGATCGCACCACTGGTGCCCTCGGCGTCATTCTCATTTCGACCTATCCACTGTGGGGTGCCCTGTTGTCGCCGCTGATGGTCGTTGGCGACCGGCTGACCGTGTCGCGCATCGTTGGACTGCTCATCGCCTTTCTCGGCACCGCCCTGGTGCTGGCCCGCGGCGAAGGGGTGGATGTGCTGGGCAGCGCCGGCATCGGCAATCTCATCGTCCTCGCTTCGGCTTTCCTGCTCGGCCTGCGCCTGGCCTTCAGCGCCCGTGTGCTACGCGGCCTCGACAACGTCCTGCTGACGGTATGGCAGATGCTGCTGTCGCTGCCGTTCTTTCTGGCCGGTGCGTTGCTGTTCGAGGACATCGCCTGGGATCGTTTCGGCTGGCGGCCGGTGTTGGGCTTGCTCTATCAGGGCGTTGCCATCGCCGGCTTCGGCTTCACCATCAGCCACTGGATGTTGAAGCGCTACAACCCAAGCGTCATCGTCGGCTTCGGTTTCGTCTCGCCCGTCTGTGGCGTCTTGGCGGCGGCCTGGGTGCTTGGCGAGTCGCTGAGTTGGAGCATCGCCGCCGGCGCGGTGGCGGTCGGCATCGGCCTGGTATTCGTTACCTGGGAACGCCGCCGCAAGACTTAGGCTTGCTTCGCCTCGACCACACCGCGCCGGATGGCCCGCGTACGGGTAAAGGCATCGAACAGGGCATCGCCGTCACCCCAACGGATGGCCCGTTGCAAGGCCGACAGGTCCTCGCTGAAACGGCCGAGAATCTCCAACACGGCCTCGCGGTTGTTGAGGAAGATATCGCGCCACATGGTCGGGTCCGAAGCCGCGATGCGGGTGAAATCGCGAAAGCCGCTGGCGGAGAACTTGATGACCTCTTTCTGCAGATGGGTCTCGAGGTCGGTCGCCGTGCCGACGATGGTATAGGCGATCAGATGCGGCAGGTGGGAGGTGATGGCCAGCACCCGATCGTGATGCTGCGCGTCCATCCGCTCGATGCGCATGCCCGCCGCCCGCCACAGGTCGGCGACCCGTTCGACGGCGGTGGGATCGCAATCCGGCGGCGGCGTCAGAATGCACCAACGCTCGTTGAACAGTTCGGCGAATCCGGACTCCGGGCCAGAATGCTCGGTGCCGGCCACCGGATGCCCCGGCACTAAATGCACGCCTTCGGGAAGATGCGGCGCCACATCGCGGATCACGGCTGACTTGACCGAACCCACGTCGCTGACGATGGCTCCGCGCTTGAGGCCCGGGCGCATCGCCTCGGCCAGCGGTCCGCAGGCACTGATCGGCGCGCAGAGCATGACCAGATCGGCATCGCGCACGGCTTCGGCCGGATCCAAGCTAACGCTGTCGGCCAGGCCCAGCTCGACGGCCTTGTCCAAGGTCGCCTGGGAGCGGGCCGCGACGGAAATGTGGCCGGCCAGCTTGTCGCGGCGAACGACCCGGGCCAGCGACGAACCGATCAGGCCGATGCCGAGAAAGGCGATGCGTTCAAAGGGGACCATCGGGCTCATCTCCGCATGAACTCGCCAAGGGCATCGACGACAATTTGCATTTCTTCTCCGGTACCGATGGTCAGGCGCAGCGAGTCGGCCAAGCCGTAACCGCCCATGGCGCGCAGGATGATGCCGCGCGACTTCAGGAACGTATCCGCCGCGGCGGCGTCGCGGCCGGCCGCCTGCGGGAACCGCAGAAGGGCGAAATTGCAGACGCTGTCGGGCACATCGATGCCGATGGCGCGCAATTTCTCGGTTGTCCACGGCAGCCACCGGTCGTTGTTGGCGCGGACCTTTTCGACGAAGGCGAAATCTTCCAGCGCGGCAACGCCTGCCGCTTGGGTGGGGCCGGCAACGTTGAACGGACCGCGGACGCGGTTGAGCACGTCGGCCACCGCTGCCGGGCAATAGGCCCAACCGAGGCGGATGCTGCCCAGTCCGAAGATTTTCGAAAACGTCCGCGACATGACGACATTGTCGTGGGCTTCCACCAGGTCTTCGCCGGCGGTGTAATCGTTGCGTCCGATGTATTCGGCATAAGCCGCGTCGATGACCAACAGGATGTCCGCACGCAATCCGGCGCGCAGCCGGCGCAGCGCATCGGCAGACAGATAGGTGCCCGTCGGGTTGTTCGGATTGGCGATGAAGAGAATGCGGGTGCGGGCTGTGACCTTCGCCAGCAAGGCGTCCACATCGGCGGTCAGATTGGTCTCCGGTGCCCAGACCGGTGTCGCCCCGACGGTGCGCGCCGATATCGGGTACATGAGAAAGCCGTGCTGACTGTACAGCACTTCGTCGCCCGGGCCCGCGTAGGCGCGACACAGCAACGATATGATCTCGTCGGAGCCCGCACCGCAGACGATGCGGTCCATGGTCAGGCCATAACGCGCCGCCAAAGCCGTGCGCAAAGCCCTGCAGCCGCCGTCCGGATAGCGATGCAGTTCGGCCGCTGCCTTGCGATAGGCTTCTGCAGCCGCCGGGCTGGGACCGAGGGCGCCTTCATTCGATGACAGTTTGATGGCCCGAAGGTTCCCGGCAACGGCGGACTCTCCGCCCTTATACGGCTGGATGTCGAGAATTCCGGGGCGTACGGCAAGTTTGTTCATGGCATCGTCAACCGGCCTTGCGCGGACTTGCCGTCGTATCGCGGGTCTGGCGCAGTGCTGTCGCGCCGAGCGGCGTGGCATAGGCGCCGACCACCATCGTCCGGTTGACGTCGATGCCCAGTGCCTCCTGTACGGCCAG
>CAMCUA010000014.1 GCA_945878455.1 Asaia bogorensis
TGCACCGAGCCACGATCCGACTGGAGGATAACAATCCCGGGCTGCGCATCGTGTTGCATCTTCCCGTCGGTGATAGCGAAACCGCGCACGAAAGGGACTCCCTCAACAAGAGTCCGCACAGCCCGGCGCCCATCCATTAGGATAGGGGGTCAATCCCCACGGTTGCTCCAGCCCTCGGATGCTGGCATAGTTTGCACTCGGGCTAACCTTCATTGGCAACGCGCCATAGGGGGTTCATCAATGACGACCGGCCAACGGTCGCGATTGGGTCAAACCGGAGTGAGGGGGTGGCGCTATGCGCAACCGTCGGAAATTGACCATCGTCCTGGCGACTGCAGCGTCATTGCTGGCCGGCCCTGCTATGGCAATGTGCTTGGACAACAGCGAACGTCAAGCCATCACCACGCGGGTTCTGCAAACGGAATTGATGGTGGCGGCCTTAACCTGCGGGCAGCAGGGCGAGTTCAATACCTTTGCGCGCAAGTTCGAAGGCGAACTGGTATCCCAAGGCAAATTGTTGCGCGCGGCGTTCCAACGGAATTACGGTGGGCAGGGCGAGCCGCGCCTCAACGCGTTAGTCACCCGCCTCGCCAACGAAGCCTCGCAGCGGAGCATTTCTGGCAGAGCTGAGTTTTGTCCTCGTTCGGCCGAACTTTTCGATGTCGTGCTGAATACGCCGCCGGCAGCATTATCGTCCTTGGCGGAGCAGCAGCCGTTCAGTTCTGCCCACGGCGTATCCGAATGTTCGAAGGAAGTGGCCAGCCAAGCGCCCGCTGCCGAGACTTCCCCGGTCAAAGCAAAGCCGCGCTGAGGCGGATTGGCTCGTCTGCACCGAATAGGGCCTGTTCGGCCGCCGCCTTTCATTGTCCCATATGCTTCCATAGTCCCATATGAATGACAAAGCCGGGCGTATCGGATCCGATGCGCCCGGCTTCTCATCATCGGCTCCGGTCCGGCGACGCTTTTAGGCGCCACCGGGCCGGGAACCCGGTTTAGTTCAGCACGATCTGCACCCGCCGGTTCTGCGGCTCGCGCACGCCATCCGGGGTCTGCACCAAGGGCTGCTCCTCGCCCTTCCAGCTGGTGCCAATCTGATTGGCCGGGACGCCGAGGCGAACCAGTTCCGCTTTCACGGCTTCGGCCCGGCGCTGAGACAGACGCTGGTTATAGGCATTGGTGCCAGAACGGTCCGCATGACCCGTGGCTTCCAGGCGCGTCATCCGGCCGTCGCGGAAACCGGTCGCGGCAGAGCGGATAATCGCCTGGGCATCGGCGGTCAATGTCGCCTGATCGAAGTCGAAGAAGACCAGGTAATTGCGCGGTGCTTCAGCCCGCGGCGCCGGAGCAGGCGGCGGCGGTGGCGCTGCCGGAGCAGGCGGGGGCGGCGGCGGCGCTACTGCCGGAGCAGCAACCGGAACCGGCGCGGGCTCCATCTTCTTCGGCGCTCCGAAATAGAAACGGAAACCGGCCATGATCCGATGGTCGGAAAAATCCGATTCGACGGCGCGGTTATTCGACGTGGTCAAGTCGGCGTCCGCCGTCGCCATGTAGCGGTAGTCGGCATAGACGTCGGCGCGCTCGGAGAATCGGTAGCTGACCCCGGCAATACCCTGATAGGTAAAGACGCTATCGCTATCGCTCAACGGCACACCGCCGATCGGGTTGATACCGTCAAAGTCCAGGAGGCCGACACCGATACCGGCACCCACATAAGGTACGAATTTCGTTCCGGTATTGATGTCGTAAAAGCCGTTCAGCATAAAATGCAGCAGGCCGACTGTACCTTGGCCGTTAACGGCTCCGCCAATGTCTTGAACGTCGCTGTCACGATTGCCGATCTCGAATTCAGTCCGGAAACCGTTGTCGAAGGCATAACCGAACATGCCGTGGTACGTACCCACGGTGTCGAGGCCCAATTGTGTGTTGATGCCGGAGCCTGTGACGTCGGAATCGTTGGCGAAGGATACACCAGCACCAGCGCCGGCATATAAGCCGCCTCCTTGTGCCTGGGCTGAGGTCGCCATGACCATGGGCGTTGTCGCCAGCAGGGCCGCGGTCAGGAGCATGCGTTTCACGAACATTGTCTTTGGTCTCGCTCGAAATGCCAACGGATCGATGTGACCCATCGGCTCGAAATCTGAACTGCTTCAGCCCACTCCCACACCCGACCGGTCAAACTGGAGCGGGCGAAGGGAATCGAACCCTCGTCTTAAGCTTGGGAAGCTTTCGTTCTACCATTGAACTACGCCCGCGACGCGGCCCACTTGAGTTTTCTTATAGTCGGACGGCGCTGAAAAGCAAGCCGTTCAGCACCCAAGTGTGGCTACAGGGTATCGCAAATTGTTCTGCTGTTGCTAAATAGCAACATTGAAAAAAGATCGCCATTCGATCTATCTACGCTCAATTCTGGGGTGTGGAAGCCGACTTGTTCGCCGTTGGGCTGGACTTTGCCCTCGCGATCCATAATCTGGTCTTCCGTCGGAGCGCTTCCGGTTGGAACGTTGCGATATGCCAATTCTCCCCTTACGAATGAGGCCTGCCCATGGCCGTACGCCAGCCCAACAATGCCGCCTATGCCGCAACCACCCGCGACATCACGATTCGCGTCCAACCGCGCTACCTGGAGGACCAGTCTGAGCCGGAACGTCGCCGGTTCGTTTGGGCCTACCACGTCCATATCGAAAACAACGGCAAGGAAACCGTCCAGCTGATGACTCGCCATTGGCGTATCACCGATGGGACCGGCAACGTCCACGAAGTAATGGGCGATGGCGTGGTCGGCGAACAGCCGCTGTTGCAGCCAGGTCAGGCCTTTGAATATACAAGCGGCACGCCATTGGGCACACCATCAGGTTTCATGTCCGGTTCCTATGGGATGGAAACCGTAGGCGGCGAGCCGTTCGACGCTGTGGTTCCCTCCTTTTCCTTGGACAGTCCACACCAATCCGGAAGGGTGAACTAGGGCCTCCTACGCAACCAGTTGGTCTATTGGCCCTTTCCGGTTTAAGATGCTCTAAGATGCCTTTGCGCGGCCTAAATCGTTGACAAGCCAATTGTGCCGCTGACGGGCAAGTTCAATGAGTGCCGTCGAAGACACATTCCCAAATAACCGCCGGAAAGCCATAACGATGGATGCCGCAACGCCAGGAATACCGAAAGCTGGAAGTTCCTTGACCGTCATTGACAGCGACCGCGGTAAGCTCCGCCCGTCACGTGAGGAAGCGGAAAAGGCCGTGCGCACGCTGATCCTCTGGGCCGGCGACGATCCAGCGCGGGAGGGGTTGCTCGACACCCCCAAACGTGTGGTGCGTTCCTTTGAAGAATTCTTCGCCGGCTATCACGCCGATCCCCTCGAATTGCTTCAGCGCACCTTCGATGAAACCGACGGTTACGACGAGATGGTGGTGCTGCGCGATATCCGCATCGAGTCCTATTGCGAACACCATATGGTGCCGATCATTGGCAAGGCTCACGTCGCCTATTTGCCGCATCGTCGCGTTGTTGGCATCAGCAAGCTGGCCCGGCTCGTCGATATATATGCCAAGCGCCTACAAATACAGGAAAAATTAACGGCTCAGATCGCCAATACCATCAATGAAGTGTTGGAACCGCAAGGTGTTGGCGTGGTGATCGAGGCCGCGCACCAATGTATGAGCACGCGCGGCGTGCACAAAACAGGCGTCACGATGGTGACCAGCCGCATGTTAGGCGCGTTTCGCGAAGACGCGGCTACGCGCCGCGAATTCTTGTCGATGATCGGCAGCAGCAGGCGAACCCTGGACTAACCGCTTTCCGCCGCGCCGGCCCCATGGCTTGCCACGACTGGTCGGCTGGCAGAGCGGTTGCTCGAGCGGCGATGACCTGGCAGCAGCAAGATGGCAAGGGGCTGACACCGTGACCGACTTTCGGCCGATCGTCATGGTCGTGGGCATACTCTTGACGGTGCTTGCTGTCGCCATGTGTCTGCCAGCGGCGGTCGATGCGTTGGGCAAGCATCGCGACTGGCAGGTATTTGCCCTGTCAGCCGCCGTAACCTTATTCGCCGGCGTGTCCATGACCTTGGCCAGCCGTTCCGGGGGCCGCCGTCTCGACGTGCGCCAGACCTTCATGCTGACCACCGTCGGCTGGCTGGCATTGACTGCCTTCGCGGCCTTGCCCTTCGCCTTCAGCGAGCTCAACCTCAGCTATACCGACGCATTTTTTGAAGCGATGTCCGGGGTGACCACCACCGGTGCCACGGTGATAACCGGTCTCGATAGGGCGCCACCCGGAATTCTTTTGTGGCGGGGTATCCTGCAATGGCTGGGCGGCATTGGCATCATCGTCATGGCGATTGCCGTTCTACCGATGCTGCGCATCGGCGGCATGCAGCTGTTCCGCATGGAGAATTCCGATCGTTCGGAACGGGCGCTACCGCGCGCCGCGCAAATTGCCACGGCCATCGGCGGCATCTATGTGGCGATCACCTTGGTATTGACCATCGGTTACTGGATGGCCGGTATGAACGGATTGGAGGCGGTGGTTCATGCCATGACAACGATTTCTACCGGCGGCTTTTCGACGGCTGATGCATCGTTGGCCCATTTCGATAGCCCGGCCATCGATGCTATCGCCACTGTCGGCATGATCGCCGGCGCCCTGCCGTTCATTACCTACCTACGCACTCTGCGCGGCGACAAGCGGGCTCTCATACAGGATACTCAGGTTCCTTTCTTCTTGGGGACCGCAGGCTGCTTCGCTCTTATCACCGTTGGCTGGCTTTGGCTGCAAGCCGATCTCGATCTGCTGTCGGCATTGCGCTTGGGCACGCTCAATGTCGTATCGATGATGACCGGCACTGGATACGCCTCAGCTGCTTTCGACACCTGGGGCAGCTTTGCCATGCCGATGTTCATGATCCTGATGATGATTGGCGGCTGCGCTGGTTCGACCACCTGCGGCATCAAGATCTTTCGCTTTCAGGTTCTCTACGCCGCCGCTCGCAGCCAGATGCATCACCTGTTGCAGCCCCACGGCGTCTTCATCCCCTATTACAATCGGCGGCCGATTTCCGACGAGGTCATCGTTTCAGTGCTGAGCTTCTTTTTCTTGTTTGGCATCAGTCTGGCGATCATCGCCCTCGGACTCGGCATGCTCGGACTCGATTTTGTCACCTCGGTTTCGGGTGCGGTAGCCGCTGTCGCCAACGTCGGCCCTGGGCTTGGACCGGTCATCGGCCCTGCCGGCACCTATCAAACTCTCCCCGACGCTGCCAAGTGGCTATTGTCGGGGGGCATGTTGCTCGGCCGTCTGGAACTGTTCACCGTGTTGGTCATGCTGACTCGCGGGTTCTGGCGGGGTTGATCCGTATTCAGCGTCGGCGACAACCCACGGCAAGGGAGACTCTCCATGACCTGGCTCGAAGGCACCGAGGTTGACACGACACCGCCGGGACGCCGGCTGGTGGCATTGCTCGAACGCCCGCAGGTATTGGGCGCGCCCGGAGCAGTCAACGCATTGGCTGGCTTGCTGGCCAAGCGGGCCGGGTTCGAGGCGCTCTACATATCGGGCGGTGCCTTGACCGCCAGTTTGGGATTGCCGGACCTGGGTATCATCGGGCTCGACGAATTGTGTGCCAATGTGCGCAGCATCCATCGCGCCACCGGCCTGCCGCTAATCGTCGACACCGATACCGGCTATGGCGGTGTACTCAACACGATGCGTGCGGTGCGCGAATTGGAAAACGCTGGAGCGGCGGCGATCCATATCGAGGACCAGCAACTGCCAAAGAAATGCGGTCACCTCAACGATAAGCGCTTGGTGCCCGCCGAAGAAGCCGCAGCCAAGATCGCCGCTGCCGTGCGCGCCCGCACCCACATGCGAATCATCGCGCGCACCGATGCCGCCGCCGAAAGCCTCGATGAAGCGATCCGCAGGGGCCGGCTCTATCGGTCGGCCGGCGCCGACATCGTCTTTCCCGATGCCCTGCGCTCGGCCGAGGAATTCCGCAGCTTCGCCAATGGGGTCGGCGGCATGCTGATGGCCAATATGACGGAGTTCGGGCGCACACCTTACTTCAACGCCAACGAATTTTTTGCCATGGGCTATGGCATTGTCATTTGGCCTGTTTCAGCGCTGCGCGTCGCAGCCAAGGCGATGGAGGGGCTCTATGCTCACCTGTATCGGCATGGCACGCCCGAGGGCATGTTAGCGTCCATGCAAAGTCGCGCCGAACTCTACGACCTAATCGGATATGGCGACTACGAAGCACTCGACGCCGCCGTGGCGCAGAGTGTGCTGCCCGAAGTCGGCCGTTAGGCAAACGCCCCTACTGCGCAGCGGCTGCGACGTCGGCGC
Source organism: Asaia bogorensis (assembly GCA_945878455.1). Lineage (GTDB taxonomy): Bacteria > Pseudomonadota > Alphaproteobacteria > Rhodospirillales > CAMCUA01 > CAMCUA01. The sequence goes on from CAMCUA010000014.1 coordinate 6,337, forward strand.
CGATCGGCAGACGGGAGAGGTCCGCTACCGTATCCACCCGCCACAGAACGTCGAGCAGCGCCTCGGCTGCGACTTGACCGATGACGGGTGGCACCAGTTCCCGGTACTTTTCGTTGAGTTCTTCGTCGGTCAGTGGGTTTTCCGGGTCGCCTTTACGCGTTGGCGCGCGATGCTCGAGTGTGCGCCCATCCGTCGTTTCAATCCAAACCATCGCAGAACGGCGGGTGGGAAAGCCCTCGTCAGCCCAGTCATCCTTTGCCACCTTCACCCGCTTCATGATGTCGCGAATTTCCAGGTCGTGCAGCATATGCGGCTCAAACGCCGCCATGCGTGCCCGGCCGTCGCGCAAGGCAACGGCTGCGCAATAGGGCAAACTGAACTTGGCTTCGTAGGAGGTCTTCGGATCCGGGTTACCGACGATCTCCACGGCCTTGCCGTAAACGCCGGTACGCACCAGGCGAACGTCGCTGGGCTTCAACTTGTATTCATTGCGCAACGCAATGACGCCATCGACGGCGGCGAAATTATGGCCGCAACAGGCGTGATTCTTCTGAGTCATTTGGGTGACTGTGAAGTGGTCCTGGAGATCGGCCGTCACCGACGTCCAGTCGACATTCTTACCCGTGGCCATGCCGAAGCCGACCTCGCCTTCCAACATGCGTGCCGCTGCTGTGACTCCGGCCTTTGCCGTCAGGGCAGCGGTGCAGCCGGATTGGGCGGCAAGGCCGCCATGCAGCGGTTTGGTCATGGCGTCCGAACGAAAGGCCTGCTGCAAACCGCCAGCCATGGTCGTCGCATTGCCAATGGCATGGGCTGCCTGTTCGGGCGTCAGATTAAGAATATTGGCAACGGCAGCGGCGGCACCGATGCAGCCGACGGTCGCCGTCATATGCCACATGATATAGTGGTGGGCGCCCATTGCCCGCGCTATGCGGTTGCCAACCTCGAAACCAGCGACGACACCGGCCAGGAAACGCACGCCGTCGGCTCCCGTGGCCTGGGCGGCGGCGAGGGCCGCGGCAATAGTCGGCGCGCCCGGATGGTAGATGCCGTCACGGAAAATATCGTCGAATTCGATGGTATGGGCGGCCGTGCCATTGATCAGGGCGGCAGCACGGATGCCGGCAGGCTGACCCGTTGGCACCAGACGGGCACCGCCGCGTCCCACCTCCTCGCTCAGGGCCTGGGCAATACCGGTCGCGGGTTGAATAATACCGCCAGGGATAGTTGCGGCGAACCAGTCAAGAACAACACGCCGAGCATGATGCTTGGCGAGCGGCGGCAAATCGGAAAATTTAAGCGAGGCCGCATAGTGGCCGAGCGTTTCCTGCAGCATAGTAGCGTTCCTCCGTTTCGCCGGAGTATAGCCGGAATGGCCGGTATCGGTGCAACGCCCGATGCGATACTTTATCTTTCCCCGATCACGGGTTATTCGCTAGATGACCGCTAAGTTCCTGGCCCCATGAAGGATGCTTCCTTGCCCTTGATCGGCTTCGGCGATCCGCCGCCCTTTACCATTCTGAATCGTCAAGGCGCGCCACATCTGCTGATTGTCTGCGACCATGCCAGCTGGGCGGTCCCGTCGGCAATGGGTGGACTTGGCCTGGAAAGCACCTATTTCGAGCGCCACATTGCCTATGACATCGGTGCAGCCGAGGTCACCCGGTTGCTCTCGATCCGCTTGAATGCACCTGCCGTGATCGCCGGCTATTCGCGTTTGGTGGTCGACTGCAACCGCCCACCCGGCGATCCAACCATGATGCCCGATACCAGCGACGGCGTGCCAATCCCGGCCAATATCGGCCTTACGGAATCCCAAATTCTGGCCCGCATGGATGCCTTCTTCTGGCCCTATCATCGGGCCATTTCTGGCGAGATCGTCAGAATGCGTCAGCGTGGCGTGGCGCCGGCGTTGCTGGCCGTGCACAGTTTTACACCCCGTCTCGGGGGCGTTCCGCGTCCATGGGACATCGGGGTGCTTTGGGATCGCGATCCACGTCTCGCGCAACCACTATTGACCGCGTTGCGCGCCATGACCGACTTGACGGTCGGCGATAATGAGCCTTATTCCGGTCAGGACGTCGCTTACACCATCGACGTGCATGGCGCCGCGGCCGGCCATGCCTATTGTGCCGTCGAGTTACGCCAGGATTTGGTAGCCACTGCCGAAGGTGTTGACCATTGGGGCAATATCCTGGCCACGGCCATCGCGCCCATCCTGGCCGATGCCGACATCTGTAAGGTGGCGCACTACTGACCGCACCGGCAGTCCACCGACCTTAGCCGACAGTGGACTGCTTTTCGATCGTCGCCCGCAGGCCTGCCGTCAGGGAACGCCCCATTTCGCCGCCATCGCCGGAGACTTTCTCGCGGATAACAGCCCGCATGGCATCGACATGCGCCCTGACGATCTCGACGCCGTTGTCATCCTCGCGCCGGCCCTCGCCAGTAGCGGTATAGAGCATTTTGGCGAATGTCGTGATCAGCGGATAACCGAAGGTGCCGCCCTGGCCGCGCAACTCGTGGGCGATCAGATTGATGGCCTCGAACTGCTTGCTCCGGCTGCCTACCAGTTTCAAGGCTTCGTCGCAGTGATTGCCGAGCTCGGCCAGGTAGCCGCGCGCCATTTCGGTGAAATCGAAGGCAGCGCGTTGCAATTCCGTTTCTGCCTGCTCGAGCAATGCCATGGGAATTTCGCCACCCGGGCTTCGCCCCACCAAGGAACCGCCGACCTTGGCACGCAGATTGTTGGTAGGCCGGAAATACCAGACCCCACTGCCGCTGCTCCGTTGCACGATGTCTTCGGCTGAACGGACGATGGTGATGTCTTCCTCTTGTGTCCGCCGTTGATCGGTGCCGCGCACGCCGACATCCCGCCGACGGCGGTCCGGCCCGAAATAGGTCGTGTTCGCCACGAACTGACGCGGCCGGTCGATGACTTCGAGCAGGCGGCGATAGACATTGGCCGCGGAGAAGGGCTTGACCAAAAATTCCGAAACGCCGTGATCGCGCGCAGCGAACACATTCTCCCTGTCGGCCGCTCCCGAAACCATGATGAAAGGCATAAAGCGGTTCGGCGATTCTGGCGCATTGCGCGTCCACCGCAGAAGCAAGAGTCCGTTGATCGGACTCATGATCAAATCGGCCAGGACAATGTCGATAGCGATGGTGACACCGCTGATCTTTAGACTCTCGATGGCCTCTTCGCCGCTGCTGGCCGCAACAACCCGGCCGACACGAAACTGCCGCAACAGGCTTTCCAGCACACCGCGGACAAAGGCATTATCGTCGACCAAAAGGACGTTGAGATCGCCGAGATCGTAAATTGCCAACCGTTTCCCCCCTCCGGGAATCGTTATGGTCTGCGATCCCGCACCGAAACGCAACCACTGGCAAACGCCCCCCAGGGGGGCCACTTGCCGCTTGGCGCCGACTGGGCTATGACCCCCAGCGACAGGAAAGCGGCAGGAGCATGCGATGGCGGATGGATCAAGCAATGATGTCAGCGGGCTCGCGGCAGACAGACTGCGGTCCCTAGTCGAGCGAATCGAACGGCTTGAGGAAGAAAAAGCAGCGTTGGCCGCCGACATCCGGGAGGTCTACAGCGAGTCGAAATCTGCCGGCTTCGATGTCAAGACCCTGCGCCAGGTCATCCGGCTACGCAAACTGGACCGTGCCGACCGCCAGGAGCAGGAGGCCCTGCTCGAACTCTACAAGCGGGCCTTGGACCTCGACTGAGTTTTCCTGCCGATCAGGCAACCCGGCAGCAGACATCGGCCTCGGAAATCAAGAAGTGGCGGTTGACGTAGTCGAGCAGTGTTTGCACGCTCTGCTGAATGGAGTGCTGGGCCGTATCGATAACCAGATCGGGACTGGCCGGCGCCTCGTATGGCGCGGAAATGCCCGTGAAGTCGGCGATCTCGCCAGCACGCGCCTTGCGGTAGAGGCCCTTTGGATCGCGCTGCTCGCAGACAGCAAGATCGGTCTTCAGGTGGATCGTATGGAAAGGCTCACGCGTCGCTTCCGCCGCCTGCTTGCGGTCGCTTTCATAGGGCGAAATGAAGGCAGTCATGACGATGTAGCCGGCATCGGCGAATAACGCCGCCACTTCGCCGATACGCCGGATATTCTCGGCTCGGTCCTCTGGCGAGAACCCGAGGTCGCGACACAGCCCATGCCGGATGTTGTCGCCGTCGAGCACATAGGCCTGATGACCCATGTTAAACAGGCGCCGCCCAAGCTCCAGGGCCAGTGTCGTCTTGCCCGATCCAGACAGGCCGGTAAACCATCTGTCGAATTGCGCAGATCGCAGAACCAGATGACGGCGGCGATGTCTTCCCCGTCGCCGCGCCGGATATGTCCGTTGAGCACCCGTTCGCCCGTGTGTGGGCCGAGATAAGTGTCAAGTAGCGTCTTTGCCGCCCGTCGCATGGCATGCACTTCAACCAGCCGAGTGAACACGGGCAGCATGTCGTTGATCCAGGTCAGCTCGTCGGAACAGAAGCCGCCGGGCCTCTGGGTGGCAAAGGTGATGGCACTGATCTTGCCGTCGGAGAACGTCAGCAGCATGGCGACGTAATCCGTGGCGCCTTGGGCTTTCAGATCTATCAACACGCCGTAATCGAGGATGGCATCAGGACTATCGAGGCGTCGGCGCACCCCACCTGCTCCTTCGAAGATGGCAGCGAAAGGACTGTTGAGATACTCATTGGATTGCAGGATGGAATGGGGAGCTTCGAATATCTCCACATCGCCCTTTCCTCGGACCCAGGTATAGCTGATGCCGATAACTTGCGGGTGCAGCGTGCGCAGCGTCATCCGCATGCGCCACACATCAATGCCCATGGCCAGCATGCGGATGGCTAGGGCTTTCAGCAACATGCCGCTGTCGACGATATTCCATCCGTCGGACAGCAGCCAGTCGATCAGCGGATTTGCATATCGCGGCAGCGCCCACGCCGGAATCGTGGCTGCCGGGGCGCGTTCCAAGGCATGCGACGACATCTGCGACATCCCCCTCTGCAACCGCGTGCGGCCGACTGGATATGGAGGCGCCTGTCGATACGCGCAAGCCGCCGTCCGGCGCGCGCCAATTATGTGGATCGGCGCTGCCGGCGGCGTGTTGGATCAGCTCACCGGGGGCTGATAGCCAGCACTACCCCACCAATAGACCCAGATGAACAGAAACAGCCACACCACGTCGACGAAGTGCCAATACCAGGCCGCAGCCTCGAAGCCGACATGCTGCTTGGGGGTGAAATCGCCCTTCAACATGCGGAAATAGCAGACCGTCAGGAAACAGGCGCCGACCATGACGTGGAAACCGTGGAACCCGGTCGCCAGGTAAAAGGTCGAGGGATAGATGCCGTCCGTGATGGTAAAGGCGGCAACGGCATACTCGTGGGCCTGGACCCCCAGGAAGAGGAAGCCGAGCACCAAGGTAAGGCCTGTCCCCCAGAGCATCTTCTGGCGGTCATTGATCAGCACCGCATGATGGGCGTAGGTGACGGTGGCGCCCGAGGTCAACAGGATCAGCGTGTTGAGAAACGGCAGCATCCAGGTTGGCATCGGTTCGATGCCTTCCGGCGGCCAGACCGTGTGGGCGACGACGCTGAGGAAGGGCACGCTGGAATGGAAATAGGCCCAGAAGAAGGCAAAAAAGAACATCACCTCGGAAGCGATGAACAGCAGCATGCCGACACGCAGGCCATGGCGCACCGGTTCCGTATGATCGTGGCCGCTATTGGCTTCGCGGATGACATCGCGCCACCAACCGTAGAACACGTAGAACAGCAACAGCAGGCCGGCCAGGAACGCGAGGACGCTGCCGCCATGCATGAAATAGATGCCGCCGCCGGCCATGACGAAGGCAGCGACGCTGCCGACGAAAGGCCACGGACTCGGCTCCACCATATGCCACGGATGCTTCTTGGTCGCCTCGCTCATGTAACGCTCTCCTCAGGGTCGCGCGGTCAGCCGCCCGGCGTTTTGACGGTATCCAGCCCAGCCTGCGGCTCGCCGCTGGCCGTTGGGGCCTTGTTGGTCACCGGGTAGAATGTATAGGACAAGGTGATCGCCTTGACGTCGCGGGCATCAGGGTCGTCGAGAATTGCCGGATCGACGTAGAACAGAACCGGCATCGATACTTCCTCGCCCGGCTGCAGCACCTGTTCGGTGAAGCAGAAGCATTCGATCTTATAGAAATACGGCGCTGCTTTCTCCGGCGTCACATTGAATACCGCCGATCCTGTGACGGCCTTTTGCGACAGGTTCCGGGCGCTGTAGGTGGCCAGTACCTCTTCGCCCAGGCGCGGACGCATATTGCGTTGATCGGGAACGAAGTGCCACGGCAGGTCGCGCCCGGTATTGGCGTCGAAGGTGATGCGGATAGTGCTGTCGCCAACGGCGCTCGAACGACCGCCGAGCGCAATCCGGGGTGTGCCATCATAGCCAGTAACCTGACAAAACAGGCGGTATAGCGGCACCGAGGCGTAGGTCAATCCGACCATGCCCACCACGGTCGCGATAACTGCGATTGCCGTCGTCCGCCTGCGCCCCCGAACGTCCATGCCCCGTTCCGTTCCTCTCCGTCCGCCGCTGGCCTTAGTGGTGGCCGGCGACGGGCTTCATCAAGGGTGTTTCCTCGAAGGTATGGAACGGCGCCGGCGAGGGCACCGTCCATTCCAACGTTGTCGCACCCTCGCCCCAGGGATTGGCACCTATTTTCTCGCCTGACGTGAAGGTCTTCCACACAACGTAAAAGAAGAACAGGGTGCCCACCATGGTGATCAAGCCGCCGATGCTGGAGACATAGTTCCAGCCGGCAAACACGTCCGGATAGTCGGGAATGCGCCGCGGCATGCCCGCCAGGCCGAGAAAATGCTGCGGGAAGAACAGCAGGTTGACCCCGACGAACGTCAGCCAGAAATGGATCTTGCCCAAGGTCTCGGGATATTGGCGACCGCACATCTTGCCGATCCAGTAATAGAAGCCGGCGAAGATCGAGAACACCGCACCCAGGCTCAACACGTAGTGGAAATGGGCAACCACATAGTAGGTGTCGTGCAGCGCCATGGTGACACCGGCATTGGCCAGCACGACCCCGGTGACGCCGCCCAGCGTGAACAGGAAGATAAAGCCCACCGCCCACAGCATGGGCGTTCGGAAACTAATCGAACCGCCCCACATGGTGGCGATCCAACTAAATATCTTGATGCCCGTCGGCACGGCGATAACCATGGTCGCCGCGACGAAATAGGCTCGGGTATTGACCGTCAGCCCGGTGGTGAACATGTGATGCGCCCAGACGACGAAACCGACGACCCCGATCGAGACCATGGCGTAAGCCATGCCCAGATAGCCGAACACCGGCTTCTTCGAGAAGGTGGCGACGATGTGGCTGACGATGCCGAACCCCGGAAGGATCATGATGTAAACCTCGGGATGGCCGAAGAACCAGAACAGATGCTGCCACAAGATCGGATCGCCGCCGGCCGCTGGCTTGAAAAAGGCGGTGCCGAAATTGCGATCCGTCAGCAGCATGGTCAGGCCGCCAGCCAGCACCGGCATGGCCAGAACGAGCAGGATGGCGGTGACCAGCACCGACCACACGAACAGCGGCATGCGGTGCAAGGTCATGCCCGGCGCTCGCATGTTGAGGATGGTGGTGATGAAATTGATGGCGCCCAGGATCGACGACGCGCCACCCAGATGCAATGACAGAATAGCAAAGTCGACCGCCATTGTCGGGTGGCCATCCTTGCCGCTGAGCGGTGGATACATCGTCCAGCCGGTGGCCGCACCGCCGCCGATGACCGCCGATCCGGCGAGCAGGATGAAGGCCGCGGCCAGCAGCCAGAAGCTGATGTTGTTCATGCGCGGAAACGCCATATCAGGCGCCCCGATCATCAGCGGCACGATCCAGTTGCCGAAGCCGCCGATCAACGCCGGCATGACCACGAAGAAGATCATGATCAGGCCGTGGGCCGTCACCGTCATATTATAGAAATGGGTGTCGCTGATGTACTGCAGGCCCGGTTCGGCCAGTTCCAACCGGATCAACCACGACATCCCGCCGCCGAACACCGCGGCGATCATGGCTACCACCATGTAAAGAGTGCCGATGTCCTTGTGGTTGGTCGAATAGACCCAGCGTTTCCACCCCGTGGGGTGATGGTCGTGACCGTGGTGACTGTCGGCGGTGTCTGCGTACGCCATCTCGCTATCCTCTCGAATTCGCTTAATTGCCGGCGGCCAGCGCGACGGCAGCCGGCTTGGCGGCCGCATCGTCTGCTGCCGTTTTCACCGCTGAGCGGCCCTCGTCGATGGCGGCGAAACTCTTCTTCGCCTGGGTTAACCATTGCTGGTAGGCGGCCTTGGACACCGCCTGGACGACGATCGGCATATAGCTGTGATTGACCCCGCAGAGTTCGGAACATTGCCCGTAGAAGGTGCCCTCGCGGGTGATACGCATCCAGCTTTCGTTGATGCGGCCGGGCACGTTGTCGACCTTGTAGATCAACTGCGGCAACGCCCAGGCGTGGATAACGTCGTTCGACGTCATCAGGACCCGGATGTTGGTGTCGATCGGCAGCACCACGGGATTATCGACCGACAGCAAGCGAATCTGGCCCGGTTTCAGCTGATCTTTCGGCACCATCACGCTATCGAAGGTGAAGCCGGCATTGGCATCCGGATATTCATAGGACCAGTACCACTGATTGCCGATCGTCTTGACGGTCACTTCCGGCTCGTCTGTGCGGTCAAGGAAGTAGACGAGCTTGAGCGACGGCACGGCGATGACGATCAGGATCAGCACTGGAATCGTCGTCCACGCCACCTCGATCAAGGTGTTGTGGGTTGTCTTCGATGGCACCGGATTCGCCTTCTCGTTGAAGCGAACCATCACAATGATCAACAGCGCCAGCACGAATAACGTGATCACCGTGATGATGATCAACAGGAAATCGTGCAGCCAGACAATGTGCTCCATCGATGTGGATGCCGGTTCCGACATGCCCAGCTGCCACGGCTTTGCGAGTTCGGCCTGCGCACCGCAGGCCAGAAACATGCCCAATACCGCCAAGGCGGCAATTCTGCCCAATCTGTGCATCGCTTCCTTCGTCCAAACAGTTCCGTCGATGAACGGGGCATCCTTCGTCGCGCTTCGGCACGCGCCGGCGGCTTGAGCCATTTCGGCCCCCGACCCCCGCGTATGGATCGGGGGTTAGCTAGCACATCGTCGGCAATATGCCAAAGCGTTTTCTGGCCGGAATCCAGGGCGGAGCCGGAACGAAGGTGCAATGCCGCCAGGCCGGAATCCCGGCCAAATCGTAACTTGCCTTTCCTGGCCGCCAGCACGAATATGCGGCCCCGCTGGCGCTGTCGTGAATCGCCTGCCATAATGGACCCCGCCATGGGACGCCGTGCCGCGTGCAGCGCCGGATCCATGCCTGTGGATGTGCAGCCCCTGGCGCCGCTAAAAGACCGGATTGCAGCGATGAAAATCAACAAATGGGTTCTCGCAACCATCCTGTTCCTGTTCGCCGCCGGCATGTATGCCGGCGTGATCCTCAAGATGTTCTAAGCCTTCGGCCACCGCACGGCTCTTCAGGCACAGGAACCGTCAGCACCCGCCCATGATCGCCATCGCAGATCTTTCCCACGTCAATGCCTTGCTGAACGCCATATCCAGCATCTTTCTGATTGCTGGCTATGGCGCCATCCGCCGGGGACGGCGCGATCGCCACCGCGCTTGCATGCTGGCCGCTGCCGCCGTGTCGGTGCTCTTCCTGATCTCCTATCTCACCTACCACTTCAACAGCGGTCTGGCCCGATTCGGCGGCGAAGGCGCCATTCGCGTCTTTTACTTCGCCTTTCTCATCGCCCACGTAGCCATTGCCATTGTGATCGTCCCCCTAGTGCCGATCACCCTGTTCCGCGCCCTCAGCGGCCGCTTCGACCGGCACCGGCGAATCGCCCGTTGGACGCTACCCTTGTGGCTCTACGTGACGACTTCCGGGGTCGTCATCTACATTATGGCCGTTCATTTATACCCCTGGTCGCCCCAATGACCCGTGGGAACGCAGTCGGTTTCGATGCCGTCGCCCAACGGGAGTCCTGGCGTTGGACCGCATTGGCCCTGACGTCCTTGGCTCTGGCCGGGCTGTTTGCGCTATTGCTCGCACTTTCCCGCGCACCCGTCGTACAGGACTTCGTACCCTGGCCGCAGGAGTTTTTCCACAAGGCGCTGGTTGTCCATGTCATTTTCGCCTTCGTGGTTTGGTTTCTGGCGGTATTTGCGGCGTTTTGCCATAAGGCCGCCGTTCAAGCCGCAAACGGGCCGCCCCGTTTCAACGCGCTGGGTGGGTTGGCCCTCGCCTGCTGTGCCGCCGCCTTCCTGCTGCTGCTGATACCGGCACTGATGGACCGCGGCCAGCCGACACTCAACAACTACATACCGGTCATCATCGATCCGCTCTTCTATGCCGGCCTGATGGTGCTGGCCACGGGCCTCGGCCTCTCTGTCGTTCGTCTTTACGCCAACCTGAATGCGGCCGCGTTTCGACAACCGCTGGTCGCTGGGGCGACGGCGGCGGGGCTGCTGTTCGTCGTGGCAGCCCTATGCGCGCTATCGGCCTGGCGGAACCTGTCGGGGCGAACGGTGGACCACGCCTTCAACGAAGACCTGTTCTGGGGCGCCGGCCACGTGCTGCAGTTTCTCAATGCCGTGTTGCTGGTCACCGCCTGGCAGTTGCTATCCACGAATTCGCTCGGCCGACCGGCCCTGCGGCCGGGGCTGTTTGCCGCGACCGTCAGCATGCTAGCACTCTCCGGCGCCATGGCGCCGATATTCTATTTCCTCTATCCCGCCTTTTCGGCCGACCAGCGCGATGCCTTCACCGACCTGCAATTCCTGCTGGCACCGCCGACGCTGCTGATGGGCATCGGCATCTCTGCCGCCATCGCTGCCTATCGCAAGACCAAGGATCGCCTGCCGTGGGACAATCCCGGCTTTCTCAGCCTGATTCTGTCGGTGGTGGTGTTTGCCCTGGGCGGTGGGCTAGGCCTGTTCGTCGACGGTGCCGACACCCGCACGCCGGCCCACTATCACGCCGTCATCATCGGCATCATTCTGGCGCTGATCGGCCTGTTCCATCGCCTGTTGTTGCCGCAACTCGGCCGGCCGACGGGTGCCGGTGTGGCGATTCGCGCCCAAATATGGCTGCTCGCCTGTGGTCAGGCCGTCGCTTGTCTCGGCCTGTTTTGGGCCGGCGGTTATGGCGCGCAGCGCAAATTGACCGGTGGTCTAGAGGGCATCGCCCAGGTCGGTGGCCTGGCGATGAACGGCATTGGCGGTATCGTTGCCGTCATCGGCGGCGCGATGTTCGTCTGGACGGCAGGCCGCGCCCTGTTGCAAAAAGGTCCTGAACCGCGCGGGCAGGAAGCGTAGGATGGCGCCCAGGAGTATGTTGCGGACATGAAAGCATTGCGTTCCACCGCTTCGGTCATCGGTGCTCCGATGAGCGCAGCCTCGCCGCAAACCTATCGGTCGCGGATTGCCGACTATGCGGTCATCCTCAAGCCGCGGGTGATGTCGCTGGTCGTCTTCACCGCCTTGGTTGGTCTGCTTCTAGCGCCAGGCGGCATCGATCCTTGGACCGGCATCATCGCGGTCGCCTGCATCGCCATCGGCGCCGGGGCCTCGGGCGCCATCAACATGTGGTATGACCGCGACATCGATTTGCTGATGGCGCGCACTATGAATCGGCCGCTGCCGGCAGCACGTATCAATCCGCTCGAAGCCTTGATTTTCGGCAGCGTCCTCGCCACCGGGTCGGTCGCGGTGATGGCCTGGACGGTGAACCTGCCGGCCGCCGCGCTGCTCGCCCTCACCATTCTCTATTACGTCTTTATTTACACGATGTGGCTGAAGCGGCGCACGCCGCATAACATCGTCATCGGCGGCGCCGCAGGAGCCTTTCCGCCGATGATCGGCTGGGCGGCCGTGACCGGCGGCATCGATGCCCATTCCATCGCGCTGTTCACCATCATCTTCCTGTGGACGCCGCCCCACTCCTGGGCCCTGGCCCTGTTCACCAATCCGGACTACGCGCGGGCCGGCGTGCCGATGCTGCCGGTGGTGGCCGGCGAGCCGGCGACACGCCGCCAGATCGTCGTTTATTCCGTGTTGCTGGTAGCAGCCAGCATGGCCCCCGTAGCCCTCGGCCTGTCCGGTCTGCCCTATGGCCTGACGGCAGCAGTCCTGGGCGCCCTGTTTTTGCTGCGCGCCTGGAATCTGAAGCGCGCGGCGACGCGACAGGCGGCTCGCGGCCTGTTCGTCTTTTCCATCCTTTATCTGTTCCTGATCTTTGCCGCCCTGCTGGCAGATCGGGTCGCCCTCGGGTTGCTCTAACCGACGGACCATTTTCATGACGGCAACGGCCTATGCCCGGTTGGAGGAGCGGTTCAAGCGCATCGCCGCCCTGGACGATGCGCGCGGCATGCTCGGCTGGGATCAGGCGACGATGATGCCGACCGGCGGCGCCGAGGCGCGCGGCGAACAGATCGCCGCCATCTCGGCGGTGCGCCACGGCATTTTGATCGCCCCGGACATGAGCGATCTGCTCGCCGCCGCAACCGCCGAGGTGTCCTCCCTCGATGCGTGGCAGGCCGCCAACCTGATCGAGATGAAGCGGCGCTGGCGCCACGCCACGGCCCTTGACGAAGACCTGGTGACCGCCCTCAGCCGTGCCGCCTCGACCTGCGAGGCTGCTTGGCGGCCGGCGCGCGCGGCGGCGGATTTCACTGCCGTCCTGCCGGAACTGGAATCCCTGCTCGGTCTGGTTCGCCAATCGGCGGCGGCCAAGGCCCAGGTGCTTGGCCTCGCCCCCTACGACGCGCTGCTCGACCAATACGAGCCGGGCGGACGGGCAGCCGACATCGAACCCATTTTCGCCGAGCTGGCCAGCTTCCTGCCCGACTTCCTAGGCCGCGCCACCGAACGCCAAAATAGCCGGGCGGCACCTGTGCCGATCCCCGATCAGGTGTCCGCCGAACGCCAATACGCGCTCTGCCGGCGATTCATGGGCATCGTCGGCTTCGATTTCGACCGCGGCCGGCTCGATGTCAGCTCGCATCCCTTCAGCGGCGGTGTGCCGGAAGATCAACGCATCACGACGCGCTACAACGAAGCCGATCCGCTGTCGGGTTTCATGGCGGTGCTGCACGAGTCAGGCCATGCCCTCTACGAACGCGGCCTGCCGGCGCGTTGGCGCGGCCAGCCGGTGGGCGAGGCGCGCGGCATGAGCGTGCATGAAAGCCAGTCCTTGCTGATCGAGATGCAGGTCGCCCGTTCACGCCCCTTCCTCGATTTCGCCGCGCCGATCGTCGCCGACATGCTCGGCGGCAAGGGACCGGCCTGGACGCCGGACAACCTGCACGCCCTGGTGACCCGCGTGGCGCCGGGTTTCATCCGGGTCGAAGCCGACGAAGTAACCTATCCAGCCCACGTTGTGCTGCGCTTCGAGCTGGAGCGCGCCATGGTCGGCGGCCAGTTGGAAGCTCGTGACCTACCAGGAGCGTGGAACGAGGGCTTCGAGAAGCTGTTGGGCCTCGACGTGCCGAACGACCGGCTCGGCTGCCTGCAGGATATCCATTGGTACAACGGCGCCTTCGGCTATTTCCCGACCTACACCCTGGGCGCGATGACGGCGGCGCAGATCATGGACTCAGCGCGAAGCGCCGATCCGGCCATCGACGCTGGCATCGCTGCTGGCAATCTCGACCCGTTGATGACCTGGCTGCGCGACAACATCCACGCCCGCGCCTCGTCGCTGCCGACGCCCGACCTGCTGCGCGCCGCTACCGGCCGGCCGCTCGAAGCCAAGGTGTTCGAGCGCCACCTGACGCAACGCTACCTCAGTTAGTCGTCCGCAAGCCGTCGAGTTCCACCGCCGTGCTGTTGCGCCGCGGCCGCCACAGCCCGCGCTCGATGGCCTCGTTAAAGCGGTCAGCCATTTCGCCGAGCGCCGCCGGATTGACCCCGGCGATGAAATCGCGCACCGTCGGATCGCCGAGGTAAGCGTCGAACAGCGCTTCGAAGTGATGGTCGCGCACGGCACCCGCCGTGGCGGCGAAGGCGAATAGATAGTCTACAGTCGCTGCCATCTCGAAGGCACCTTTGTAGCCGTGGCGCATGACCCCCGCGATCCACTTGGGATTGGCGGCCCGCGCCCGCACAACGCGGGCGACCTCTTCCTCCAAGGTGCGGATGCGCGGATTTTCCGGGTGCGAATGATCGGGGTGGTAGACGACGGGCTTGGCCCCCGACAGCTCGCTCACCGCCACAGCGAGTCCGCCTTCGAACTGATAGTAGTCGTCAGAATCGAGCAGGTCGTGTTCGCGGTTGTCCTGATTCTGTACCACCGCCTGCACACGGCGCAGGCGGTCCTCGAATAAGCGGTGCGCCGCCTGGCCGCGTGCCCCCGCGCCATAGGCATAACCGCCCCAGGCAACATAGGCACGAGCCAGATCGGCCGGGCCGTCCCAGCCTTTCTCGTCGATCAAAGCCTGCAAGCCGGCGCCGTAGGCCCCCGGCTGCGAACCGAAGACGCGGAAGCCGGCGCGCAGCCCGGCCTCCTCCGCACCCATGCCTTCGGCACGCAGCTGCGCCGTATCGGTGCGCACCCGCTGGGCCAGCGGATTGACGTCAGCCAGCTCGTCCAAGGCGGCAACCGCGCGGCAGGCCGAATCGAACAGATCGATCAGGTTGGGGAAGGCATCACGGAAAAATCCCGACACCCGCAAGGTGACGTCGATGCGCGGCCGGCCGAGGATGGCGGCGGGCAGGACCTCGAATCCGGTCACCCGGCGCGACGCCTGATCCCAGGTCGGGCGCGCCCCGATCAGGGCCAGCGCCTGGGCAATATCGTCGCCGCCGGTACGCATGTTGCTGGTCCCCCAGGCGGAGATGGCGATGGCGCGCGGCCATTCGCCATGATCCTGGGCATGGCGCTCAAGCAACAGGGACGCCGACTTCCAACCGAGCGTCCAAGCCGCTGGTGTTGGTACCGTGCGGGTATCGACGGAATAAAAATTGCGCCCGGTCGGCAGCACGTCGGGGCGGCCACGCGTCGGCGCGCCGGATGGACCCGGCGGCACGAAACGCCCGGCCAGCCCGGCCAGCAGCCCGGCGATCTCGGCGCCGCCACAGGCGGCGACCGCCAGCCGCATCTCCGCGTCGATTCCATCAAGCACCGACTTGCTGTGCATCCAAGCCGGATCGGCAACAGTCTTGCCCGCGACCAGCGCCAGGGCGAGACCCTCCAGCCGCTCCACCGTGTCCCCAGCCGTACGCCAGGAGTCCTCCGAGACTTCCGCCAGAACCCCGGGGCGCGGACCCCGCCAGGCTTCGGCCAGCGCCACCGTCAGCGGATCGACGCCGAGACCAAGGTCCAGCGCCAGCGCCCGAATCAGCGAGGCATCCTTGCCCTCTCCTTTGCCGCGCGGCACGCGGGCCAGTGCCACCAGAAGGCCGGCAAGCTGTGTGCCTTCCGGCGAGGTTCCAAAAGTATGCAGCCCGTCGCGGATCTGCATTTCCTTCAACTCGCAAAGGTAAGCGTCGAGCTTGGTCAGCGCGGTATCTTCACCGTCGCCATCGCTCATGCCGCAATCGACGCCAAGACCCGTCGTCCGGCACAGCGACAGGATCTCGCCGGCGAGCACCGTCAACCGCCGGGGATCGAGGCCGGCGGCCTCATAGTATTCGTCGACCAGGCGTTCCAGTTCGCGCAGCGGACCATAGCTTTCCGCCCGGGTCAGCGGCGGCGTCAGGTGGTCGACGACGACGGCGGCGGCGCGGCGCTTGGCCTGGGTGCCTTCCCCCGGATCGTTGACGATGAAGGGATATAGGTTGGGCAGCGGCCCCAGCGCCGCCTCGGGAAAGCAGTCGGCCGACAGCGCCAGCGCCTTGCCGGGCAGCCATTCCAGATTGCCGTGCTTGCCCATGTGGACGACGGCGTCGGCGTGGAAGGCATCGCGCAGCCAGGCGTGAAAGGCGAAATAGGCATGCGGCGGCGGCAGCGCCGGATCGTGGTAACTGGCCACCGGGTCGAGGTTGTAGCCGCGCGCCGGCTGCAGGCAGATCGCGATGTTGCCGAGGCGGAAGGCCGATATCGCGAAGCGGCCGCAATCGAGTTTCCCCGGCCGGTAGAAGGGATCTTCCTCCGCCGCTCCCCAACGTTCGGTAACGGTGCGCCGCACGCTTTCCGGTAGACCGGCGAAGAAAGCCGCATAGTCGATCAGCGCCAGCGTCTCGCGCCATTCGCGGGCGTCAAGCGATTGCCAGTCGTTGGTCGGGCCGGCGGCGAGATGACGGATCAGGGCTGCGCCGTCCACCGGCATGTCGGTCACCCGATAGCCGGCGGCGGCCAGCGCGCGCAGTACGTTCATGGTGCCGGCCGGCGTATCCAACCCGACGCCGTTGCCGAGCCGGCCGTCGCGGTTGGGATAATTGGCAAGCACGATGGCAATGCGCCGTTCGGCCGCCGGCTTGGCGCGCAATCTTGCCCAGGCAGCGGCGAGGCAGGCGACGAAATCGACCCGGTCGGCGACCGGCTCGTAATCGATGATGTCCATCTCCGTCGCCGGATCGCGCCGCGCCCTTCCTTTGAACGAGACAGCGCGGGTCAATATCCGACCATCGACCTCGGGCAAGGCGACGTTCATGGCGATGTCGCGGGCCGCCAGGCCATGGGTGCCGGCCTGCCAGGATTCCCGGTCGCCGCCGGAAAAGACCACCTGCAACACCGGGCAGTCGGCGGCGTCGAAGCCCGATGTCTCGCGCGCCGCGCCGGGCGTCGAAATGGCGAAGCCGGTGGCGTTGAGGATGACGGAGGGCGCCGCCGCCGCCAAGGCCTCACCCAGGATCGCCGCCGCCTGCGGGTCCTTCAGGCTGGTGACGTGCAGCGGCAGGGGATTGAGACCGGCGGCCATCAATCCATCGATCAGCGCATCGACGGCGGCAAGATTACCGGCCTGCACCAGCGCCCGATAAAAGACCACGGCTGCGACCGGCGCGCCTTCGACCCACCGCGCCCGGAGGTCGGCCAATCCCGGTTGGGAAACCCCGGGCCAGTAAAGCCCACCGCGCAACAACGGGCGCGGCTCTTGCCAAGAGGTCTCCTTGCCGATCAGGTGCGCTCCATAGCGCAGGAACGACATCGCGTTGTCGATACCGCCATGCACGCCGTACTGCCACAGCCGATGGGCCGCCGCGCCATCCAACGTCGAACGCTCGGCCAAATCCGGATCGGGCTGATCGTCGCCGGCCAGGAAGGCGACGGGGATGTCCTTGGCGGCGCAGGCGGCGGCGATCTCGTCGACACCATAAGGCCAGTAGCCGCGCCCGCCGAGCAGACGGACGACAACCAGCCGTGCCTTGGCAATCACCGATTCGACATAGAGATCGACCGACAGGTTGTGACCGAGCTGCATGAGATTGGCCAGCCGCAGACGGGGCGCGCTGGCACCAAGCCGCGCCTGGGCGGCAGCCAGGCAGGACAGCTCGCTGTCCGCCGCCGACAGCACGACGATGTCGCCCGGCGTCTGCGCCAGATCGACCGCCTGCGAACCGTCGGCGACAACGCGGGGGCGGGCGGCGAGCAGGTGCATGCGGGTCCGGCCTTAGCCGCGAAGCGCGGCGGCGATGGCGGCGCGGTCGAGCCCGCGCTGGCCGATCACCACCAACCGGCCACCCCGCGTCTCGCCCGCCGCCCACGGCCGGTCGTAGTAGCGCTGCACGCGCGAACCGACGGCTTGCACCACATGACGCAGCGCCTTGCCCGGCACCTCGACGAAGCCTTTGATGCGCAGCACGTCGTGATCGCGCGCCACGGCGGCGATACGCGCTTCGAGCACCGCCGGGTCGGCAAGCGCGCCGATGTCGGCGGTAAAGGATTCGAAGTCGTCGTGGTCGTGATCGTCCTCGCCATCGTGGTGCGACGGCCGCGCTTCGATGCCGTCTTCGACCGCCATGCCGAGGCCCAAGAGAACGCGGGGGTCGAGCGCGCCTTGCGTCGCCTGCACCAGCTTCACCGTGCCGTTCACTTGCCGACCGATCTCGGCGCGCAGCGCTTCGATCTCGCCCGCTGCCAGTAGGTCGGCCTTGTTGAGCACGACCAGATCGGCGCAAAGAATTTGGTCCTCGAACACCTCCTCCAGCGGCGAATCGTGATCGAGGGCCGGATCGGCGACGCGCTGCGCCGCGATGGCGGCGGGATCGGCGACGAAGCGGCCGTCGAGCACGGCCCGGCCGTCGATCACGGTGATGACCCCGTCGACCGTCACCCGCGAGCGGATCTCCGGCCAGGCGAAGGCCTTGACCAGCGGCTTCGGCAGGGCGAGGCCCGAGGTTTCGATGACGATGTACTCCGGCGGCTCGGGACGGTCCAGGAGCGCCGTCATGGTCGGCAGGAAATCGTCGGCGACCGTGCAGCAGATGCAGCCGTTGGCGAGTTCGACGATGTCCTCGTCGCGGCAGTTTTCGATGCCGCAGCCGCGCAGAATTTCCGCGTCGATGCCGAGGTCACCGAACTCGTTGACGATCAGCGCGATGCGCCGGCCGCCGGCATTGGCAAGCAGGTGGCGGATCAGTGTCGTCTTACCGGCGCCGAGAAAGCCGGTGACCACGGTGGCGGGGATTTTCATGCGAACGAGGTCCTCTTATTATAAGCGGATGATGGGATTAGGGGGCGTTGCCGCGGGTCGCAACCAAGCTCATCGCGCCACCTCTTTCAACACGAGGGGCAGACCGGCGGCGACCAAGACCACCCGGTCGGCGCGAGCGGCGATGGCCTGATTGAGCCGGCCCGCGGCGTCCGCGAAACGGCGCGTTAACGCGCCCATCGGCACGATGCCGAGGCCGACCTCGTTGGAGACCATGACGACCGGGGCGGTTATCTCGCGCAACGCGGCCAACAGTAGGTCGGTCTCCACGTCAAGATCGCGTCCAGCCTCCAGCGAATTGGACAGCCACAGCGTCAGGCAGTCGACCAGGATCGGATGGCTCGTCGCACCCTGACGGCGCAGCGTACCGGCCAGGTCGAGCGGTGCCTCGACGGTGGTCCAGGCCGGACCGCGTCGGTCCTGATGGTAGCGGATGCGCTCGGCCATTTCCGCGTCGCGGGCTTCAGCGGTGGCGATGTAGAGGGCAAGATTGCTGGCGGCGGCGATCAGCGATTCCGCATGCCGGCTCTTGCCCGAGCGCATGCCGCCCAGCACCAGGGTCAACGGCGGCAACGTGCCGGGAGTAACGGTCACAAACGCATCCTCCACCCGAGGACGGGGTTTCGCCAAACGGCCGCCGCCTCATGCGACGCCACGTCATCCCATCGGTCGCCGTGTTTCGCGGCAACCAAGCGCCGTCCAGGTCTCCTGGCTCGGGGTGAATACGCCGTGGCGCCTTCCCGGAACGAACCGCCG
>CAMCUA010000015.1 GCA_945878455.1 Asaia bogorensis
AATGCACCGGTAAGTTCCTCAAGCCCGAGCAGCTCAAGGGCTATTTCGAGCGCGGCGTCGAGCGGGTCATCGTTGCCGCGCCGGTGAAGGACGCCGCGGCGCTCAATATTGTCGTCGGCGTCAACGACGGGCTTTACGATCCCGCCCGCCACCGGCTGCTGACGGCGGCATCCTGCACCACCAATTGCCTGGCCCCGGTGGTCAAGGTGGTGCACGAGGCCATCGGCATTCGCCACGGCCAGATCACGACGATTCACAACCCGACCAACACCAACGTGGTGGTCGACGCGCCGCACAAGGACCTGCGCCGTTCTCGATCGGCGATGCACTCGCTGCAACCGACGACGACCGGCAGCGCCACGGCCATCGCGCTGATCTATCCCGAATTGAAGGGCAAGCTGAACGGCCATGCGGTGCGCGCGCCGGTGCTCAATGCCAGCCTGACCGACTGTGTTTTCGAGCTGAAGCGGCCGACGACGGAGGCCGAGGTCAACGCCCTGTTCGCGGCGGCGGCGGCGGGGCCGCTGGCCGGCATCCTCGGCATCGAATACCGGCCGTTGGTGTCGGTCGACTACGCCAACAATACGAGGAGCGCCATCGTCGACGCGCCTTCGACCATGGTGACCGACGGCACCCTGCTCAAGGTCTATGCCTGGTACGACAACGAGATGGGTTATGCCTGCCGCATGGTCGATCTCGCCGATATCGTCGTGCAAGCGGGTGCGCGATGAGCGCAGTGCGCAACTACGCCATCGTTACGGTGGCCTATTGGGGCTTCACGCTGACCGACGGCGCGCTGCGCATGCTGGTGCTGCTGCACTTCTTCCGCCTGGGCTATACACCGTTCACGCTGGCTTTCCTGTTTTTGCTTTATGAGGCGGCGGGTATCGCGGCCAACCTGTTCGGCGGCTGGCTGGCGACACGCTTCGGCATTCCGCGCATGCTGAGTGTCGGGCTGGCGTTGCAGATCGGCGGGCTGCTGATGCTGTCGGCACTCGACCCCGATTGGACGGCGGCGGCCTCGGTCGCCTGGGTGGTCGTTGCCCAAGGTGTTTCCGGCATCGCCAAGGACGTCACCAAGACGGCGTCGAAATCGGCGATCAAGGCAACGGCGGCGGAAGGGGAGGGGCAGCTGTTCCGCTGGGTCGCCTGGTTCACCGGCTCGAAGAACGCGGTGAAGGGGCTGGGCTTCTTCGCCGGCGGCCTGCTGCTCGATACAGCCGGATTCCAAGGGGCGTTGTGGGCGATGGCGGCAATGCTCGGCGTCATCCTGATCGCCGTCGGGGTGTCGCTGCCGGCCCGCTTGGGCGCCGCCAAAGCCTCGAAGAGCTTGGGCGAGCTGTTCAGCAAGTCGGCGGGGGTCAATCTGCTGGCGGCGGCGCGGGTCTTCCTGTTCGGAGCGCGCGACGTCTGGTTCGTCGTCGGCCTGCCGGTGTTCCTCTACGCCCAGGGTTGGCGCTTTTACGAAGTCGGCGGCTTCATCGCCGCCTGGACCATCGCTTATGGCGCCATCCAGGCCCTGGCGCCGGCCTTGGTAACGCGCAGCGCCGATGGGCTATCGCGCGAGGTGCCGGCGGCGCGACTGTGGGGGGCGGTGCTGGCCGCCATCCCGGCCGTGTTGGCCGTGGTCATCGCCCAGCCGGGGGACCTACCGGGGGACCTACCGGTCGATTGGCTGGCGGTTGGCGGACTGGCCCTGTTCGGCCTGCCGTTTGCCATCAATTCATCGCTGCATTCGTATCTGATCCTGGCCTATGCCGGATCACGGAAGGCGGCCGAGGACGTCGGCTTCTATTACGCCGCCAACGCGGCGGGGCGGCTGATGGGCATTTTGCTGTCGGGGGCCCTCTATCAGGCCGGTGGGCTGATCGCCTGCCTGCTCGGTTCGGCCTTGATGCTGGCTCTCTGTTGCGCCATCACATGGTTTCTGCCGATCCGTGCGGCGCAGCCGCGCGCCGCCTGAAGGACCACGAAGCAGCCAATGACGACGACAAGCGATGCCCGCGCGCCGGCCCCCACCATGAACCTGTTCGAACGCTACCTGACGCTTTGGGTGGCGCTGTGCATCGTTGCCGGGGTGGGGCTGGGACAGACCCTGCCGGGAGTCTTTCAGAACATCGGCCGGATGGAGATCGCCAAGGTCAACCTGCCGGTCGCCGTGCTGGTCTGGCTGATGATCGTGCCGATGCTGACCAAGATCGATTTCGCCGCCCTGGGCCAGGTGCGCGAGCATTGGCGCGGCATCGGCGTGACCCTGTTCATCAACTGGGCGGTGAAGCCGTTTTCCATGGCGGCGCTGGGCTGGTTGTTCGTCGGCGTTCTGTTTCGCCCCTATCTGCCGGGGGAACAGATCGAGAGCTACATCGCCGGGTTGATCCTGCTGGCGGCGGCACCCTGCACGGCGATGGTCTTCGTATGGTCGAACCTGACCCAAGGCGAGCCGCATTTCACGTTGAGCCAGGTGGCGCTCAACGACACCATCATGGTCTTCGCCTTCGCCCCCATCGTCGGCCTGCTGCTCGGCCTGTCGGCCATCGTCGTGCCGTGGGACACACTGATTCTGTCGGTCGGCCTTTACATCGTCGTGCCCTCCATCGCCGCCCAGGCGCTGCGCTACCGGCTGCTGGTGGTGGGCGGAACGGTGGCGCTGGGGCGGACGCTGACGCGAATGCAGCCGCTGTCGCTGCTGGCGCTGCTTGCTACCCTGGTGCTGCTGTTCGGCTTCCAGGGCGAGCAGATCATCGCCCAGCCGCTGGTCATCGCGCTGATCGCCGTGCCCATCGTCATCCAGGTCTACTTCAATGCCGGTTTGGCCTATTGGCTCAACCGGCTGGCCGGCGAGCAGCATTGCGTCGCCGGGCCCTCGGCGCTGATCGGCGCTTCCAACTTCTTCGAACTGGCGGTGGCCGCCGCCATCAGTCTGTTCGGCTTCCATTCCGGCGCGGCGCTGGCGACCGTGGTCGGCGTGCTGATCGAGGTGCCGGTGATGCTGACCGTGGTGCGCATCGTCAATGCCAGCAAGGGCTGGTACGAGCGGCGCTGAGGCCACCGGCGCGGCGCTATCCCGGCGCTTGCGAGGCGCGCGCAACTGCGCCTAAACTCCGGGCCTTCCAACCAATCCAGGACCGATCATCATGTCAGACGTCGCCGCCGCCCGCGCCATCCTGGCGCCCAATGGAATCCTGCGCGCCGGGATCAATATGTCCAACGGACTTCTGGTCACCGGCAAGACGCCGTCGGGCGATCCCACCGGCGTGTCGCCCGACATGGCCGCCGAGGTCGCCAAGCGCCTGGGCGTCACGCTCAAGCTGATCCCTTTCCCATCGCCGGGCGAGTTGGGCGACAAGGCCAACGACGACGTCTGGGACATCGGCAACATCGGCGCCGAACCGTCGCGCGCTAAGACCATCGATTTCACGGCGGCCTATGCCGAGATCGAGGCGACCTACATGGTGCCCGCCGGCTCGCCCCTGAAGAAGATCGCCGATGTCGACAAGAAGGGCGTGCGCATCGCCATTTCCGAGCGCAGCGCCTATGACCTCTACCTGACCCGCACGCTGAAGAACGCCGAGTTGGTGCGCATTCGCGGCAACCCGGCGGCCTTCAAGATGTTCGTCGACGACAAGCTCGACGTGCTGGCCGGCCTGCGTCCGGGCTTGCTCGAAGACATCAAGAAGCTGCCGGGTGCTGTCATCATGGACGGCCAGTTCACGGCGGTGCAGCAGGCCATGGGCGTGCGTAAGGGTCAGGACGCGGCGTTCAAATTCCTTAAGGACTTCGTCGAGGAATGCAAGGCCAACGGCACGGTCGCCAAGCTGATCGAGAAGCATGGCGTGAAGGGCAAGCTGGCGGTGGCGGGGAAGGCGTGAGCGTTCCGCGAATATCCGTCGGCTGCAACCCCTCTCCCTGTCCCTCCCCCTCACGGGGGGAGGGAACCCTGCGTCGACATCGCGAACATCATCATGGTGATGAACAGCGGCAACAGCGTTCCCTCCCCCCGTGAGGGGGAGGGACAGGGAGAGGGGGATGACGCGGAAGCCGGGATCGGCATAAGGCCGGTGTCTACGCGCCGTTCGGCGAGCCGCTGCCGTTTTGGCCGGGCGCCGGTTGGCGCAGGTAGGTGTAGCGTTCCAGGCAGGACTCGTAGAAGTCGGTCAGTTTGACGCCGTCGCGCGAGCGGATGAGGCCTTGGGCGACTTCCTTGTCGATGCGGCTTTTGACGGTGGCGGCCATCGAGACCGGGTTGTACTGCATGATCGCCAGCACTTGGGCAGCCGACGAGCCGGCGACGAATTCCTCGACGTAGAAGCCGCTGGGATCGTCGGCGTCGCGATAGACGTGGGCTTCGTTGAGGCGGCCGAACAGATTGTGCATGTCGCCCATCACGTCCTGATAGGCGCCGGTCAGGAACAGGCCGATGTAATAGTTGTCGCTGTTGGCGAGGCTGTGCAGGCGCACGGTCGTCTCGGCGCCGAATTCGCCGATGAACTGGTCGATCTTGCCATCGCTGTCGCAGGTGATGTCGACCAAGGTGCAATTGCGCTCCGGTTCTTCGTTGAGCCGGGACAGCGGCACGACGGGCAGCACCTGATCGATGGCCCAACTGTCGGCCGCCGACTGGAACAGGGAGAAGTTGCAGAGATACTGCGAGCCGAGCAGGGATTCGACGTCGCGCAGATCCTCCGATACGAAGGGTGCCGTCTTCAGGCCGACGGCGATGGCGCGCATCAGGCGCCAATAGAGGGATTCGGTGCGGGCCAGTTCCTCCAGCCGGACGACGCCCAGCTTGAACGCGGCGCGCACGTCTTCCATGATCCGCGAGGCGGCGTTATAGGCTTCCTGGTAGTTGCGGTAGGTGGCGAGATCGTCGTTCAACTCGCGCATGTTGCCGACCAGGATGTGTTCGCCCTCGACCTTGGCGGTATCGATGGGGTTGGCGTCGTTGGCGATCTCGCCGATGACCCGCATGACGACGCAGGAATGGTGCGCCGAGATGGCGCGGCCGCTTTCGCTGACCAGGGTCGGATGGGTGACCCCTTCGAGGTCGCAGACCTGCTTGACGCTGTAGACGACGCTGCTGGCGTATTCGGCCATGGAGTAGTTCATCGACGAGCGGTTGCCCGTGCTGCTGCCGTCGTAGTCCACCGCCAGGCCGCCACCGACGTCGAGATAGACCAGCGGAATGCCGCGCTTGCTGAGGCGGGCATAGATGCGGGTGGCCTCCTGCACGGCTTCTTGGACGAAGCGGATGTCGGAAAGCTGACTGCCGATGTGGAAGTGCAGCAGGCGGATGGCATCGCCATAACCCTTGGATTCGATCAGGGCGATGGCGTTCAGCACTTCGGAAATGGTCAGCCCGAACTTGGCGCAATCGCCGCTCGATTCGCTCCAGCGGCCCTCGGCCTTGACCCGCATCTTGACGCGCAGGCCGATGATCGGTTGCACCTCCATCTCGGCGGCGAGGCGGAGCAGGGGTTCGATCTCGGTGAATTTTTCGATGACGACGACGACCTGGCGGCGCAGCTTGCGCCCGAGCAGGGCCAAGCGCAGGAAATCCTCGTCCTTGTAGCCGTTGCAGATGGTCAGCGCCTCGGGCCCGGTGTCGTAGGACAGCACCGCCATCAGTTCGGCCTTGGAGCCGGCTTCCAGCCCGAAGTGATAGGGCTTGCCGGCGTCGACGATTTCCTCGACCACCTCGCGCACCTGATTGACCTTGATCGGGAAGACGCCGCGATAGGGCGCCGTGTAGCCCGACTCGGCGATGGCGGCGGCGAAGGCCTCGTTGATCTGGCGGACGCGGCCCTTGAGGATGTCGTGAAAGCGTAAGACGACGGGGAACTGGATGTTCTGTTCGCGCAGCTCGTCGACCACATCCTGGATGGCGATGGCCTGGGCCGGCGAGCCGCGTTCCGGCTGGACCAGCAGCTTGCCGTTGCCGCCGATGGCGAAGTAGCCTTCGCCCCAGCGCTGTACCCGGTATAGGTTTTCGGCGGCGTCCGGCGACCAAGCCTGCATCGTTATCGACCTTTCGGGGGCACGTGTCGCACAGCCAATCCTGTGGCGTGACGGTGAGGCGCGGCATAGAACGGGATCGCCCGCCATTGCGCAACCCCGCAACGATGACAATTCGACGCCAAGGTCCGGCGATTGATATAACCTGATTCTCGACCCCTGCCATCAGGAGCACGGCCCTGACCAACGATCGACCCAGCGACCAAGACGACGACTCACCCGGCGACCAGGCGTTCCGCAAGACCGAACTGCTCGGCCGGCAGCCGGAAATGACCTACGGCGGGGCGCTCAGCTTTCTCAGGCGGCGCTACAGCCGCGACCTGACGGGGGTCGACGTGGCGGTCAGCGGCGTGCCCTTCGACGGCGCGGTGACCAACCGGCCGGGCGCCCGCCTGGGGCCGCGCGCCATCCGGGCGGCCTCGACGCAGCTCGCCGAATTGAAGGCCTTTCCCTTCGGCTTCGATCCGTTCGACACCTTGGCCGTGGTCGACTACGGCGATTGTTTCATCGATCCGCACCATCCGGAGACGGTGGTGGCGGCCATCGAGAGCCATATCGCCGGCATCTTGGCCGCTGGCGTCGTGCCGTTGACGCTGGGCGGCGATCATTTCATCGCCTATCCGATCCTGCGCGCGGTGGCGAAGAAGCATGGGCCGGTGGCGTTACTGCATTTCGACGCCCATTGCGACACCTGGCCCGACGACGGCAAACGGCTGGATCACGGCTCGATGCTGCTGCGCGCCAAGAACGAGGGGCTGATCGACACGGCCCATTCCTGCCAGGTCGGCTTGCGCACCTATAACGACAGCGACCATGGTTTCGAGATTTTGACGGCGCCCTGGGTGCAGCGCCACGGCATCGATGCGACGATTGCGGCGATCCAGGCGCGGCTGGGGGCGGGGAAGGTCTATCTGACCTTCGACATCGACTGCCTGGATCCCGCCTTCGCGCCGGGGACGGGTACACCGGTGGCGGGCGGGCTGTCCTCGGCCGAGGCGCTGGCCATTGTGCGCGGCTTGCGCAGCCTAAACCTGATCGGCGCCGACGTGGTCGAAGTCGCCCCGGCTTATGACGTGTCCGAAATCACCGCCCTGGCGGCGGCGACCATCGCGCATGACATTTTGTGCCTGCTGGTGCTCAAGAAGGGGGCGGTGGAGAGGGTGGTGGGGAGGGTATGAGCATACGAAGCACTGCCACCGATTTCGGACTCGTCTTGGCCGTGATCGTGGCCGCCTTCGCTTGGAGCCTGGGCTGGAACTGGCTGAAGGGAAAAGTCGGCCCGATGGAGACATACAGCATCGTCAGCGGCGGCGATCTGCCGGGGCTCCATGTCGGCGACCGTCTTGTCGCCTGGGCAAACGTCTACCGGGGCCACGCGCCGGAGCGGGGTGAAGTGGTCGTTTTCACGGTGCCCGGCAAACCTGAAACGCCATGGATCAAGCGCATCGTCGGCCTGTCGGGCGAGCAGGTGCAGGTGCGTGGCGGCGTCCTGCACATCAATGGCAGGCCCGTGGAGCGGGTGCCTGCCGGCGACTTCCTGGACGACAGGCGGGGAGACGCAGGTCTGCGCGTCCCGCGCTTCGTGGAAACCCTGCCCAACGGACGCAGCTACTACATCCTTGAGGAAGACGACCGGAAAACCACCGACAATACCCCACTCCACAGCGTGCCGCCCGGGCACTATTTCGTGCTGGGAGATAACCGGGACAACTCGGTAGACAACCGCTTCCCCGATGTCGGCTTCGTTCCGGCAGAGAACATTACGGCCCAGCCTGCCTTTGTCTTCTGGACGAAAAGCCTGAACCGCATCGGATTAGACGCGCAGGGGCTCCGCTGATGTGGTGGGCATCTCGGGGCGGCGCGACCCACCTCACCCGGTCGCTGCGCGACCACCCTCTCCCCCCGAAAGCGGGCGGAGAGGGTTGGGAGTATGAGGGACATAATCACGAACTTCTCTCTTGTTGCCGTGCAGGTGCGAGGCAGGAAAGCCGCGATTCGCCGCTATCGGGGTGCTGATTCTGGATCGTTGATCCAGTCCTCGCGGCCATGGCGAATGCGCAGGATCAGCACGCCCTCGTCGTCAGCCATATAGACGACGAGATGTGCCCCATAGGGATGAATGCGTATCGGGGGATCGATCTCGGTCCTTTCGCGGACAGCCAGGGGATGCGCCGCCACGAATTTGAAAGCCCGTTCCAAGCCGTCGTAGTACCGCTCGGCCTGGGCCGTGCCGAACAGCCGAACGCCGGTCAGGTAGAGCTGGACGATATCGTCTTCCGCCTTCCGGCTGATCCTATAGCTCATGATCCGCGCCGGCCCGGCGACGCGCCGCCGTGCGGATATCCTGCATCGTATGGGGCGTGACGCCGCTTGCCAGCGCCTCGCTGACGAGGCCCTGCATCGCGGCGATCTTTTCCGCCCGCTCCTGGTCGCGCCGGATCAGGTCGCGGATGTAATCGCTGGCGTTGCTGTATCGCCCGGTGCGGGCTTGGCCCTCAACCCAGTCCTTCATGGCGCCGGGCAGGGATACGTTCATGGTTGCCATAGCTTTCACCTCGACACCTATCTGAGGTGTCATAATGGCAAACTTTGCTAAAAAAAGCTATTTTTTTGCTATCGCGGTGGACGGATTGGATCAGGGTTCACTCGGCGCGCCGCGCACCACCCTCTCCCACCGTGAAGGATGGTTGGAGAGGGTGGGGTCGCGGGATCAGAACGTCGGTAGTTTGATGTAGAAGAGTTCGCAGGGCTGGATGGCCGTCAGCGAGGCCGGGGCTTCGTCGGCTTCGGTGCTGAAGGCGGTCAGGTCGTCGTAGGTCTGGTTCTGGTGGGCGAGCATGCCGGTCTTGAGGAACAAGACCTCGGCCGAGGGTTCGCGGCCAAGCGGCAGGTTGGCGCCCTTGTCCAGGCGCAGGAACTGCACGCGCACGTCGCGTTCGGTGAAGCCGCCGAGACGCTTGCGCGATACGCCGGACAGCTCGCTGTCCTGTTCCCAGGTGAAGGCGTTCGGATTCATCGTGACGATGTCTTTATAACGCGGCTCGGGATATTCGATGGTGCGGCCCAAGGCCTCGTCCTGCACCGCCTCGGCGGCGTCGCGGCGATGGACGCGGCCCTTGTCGTCGGTCCAGACGTAGAGGCCGTCCTCGAACGTGCCCTTGGCCGCCAGTTTTTTATAGGCCGCGCCGCGTTGTGCGACGCTCCAATAGCCGATGCCGCTCGGCCCGCCGAACTGCAGGGTCAACTGGCAGGAATTGGCATGCTTGATCTGCGGTCCGTAATAGACCGATTCGGGGAAATAGGCGACCCAACCGGCGGGCAGCATCTCGCCTTCTTTGATCATATAGTCGCCGCTGACCGCCCAGCGGATCTGCTCGAAGGTGTGGCGGTGGCGCGGCGTCGTCCAATCGTCGGCGCTGCCGTCGCCGCCATAGCTGAGCTTGTAGTTGTCGGGAGAATTTTCCCGCCCGTACAGCAGCGACTTGGTGCTGCGCGTGCCGGTACGCAGATTGCCGACGAGCGCGTGATAATCCGGCTGATGTTCCTTGTGCGATTTGGTCTGCATGGTGCCCTCCCTGGTGCCGTGCGAAGGGGGGACTATGCCGGAATTATCGATAACCCGCCACCGGAAGCGGCGGCCTCACAATTTGTGACGGCGATGGTCATCCGACCCCCTGGGGTCTGGCTAATTCGCGGCGGGGACGAGCCGCAAGGTGTCGCCTTCGCTGGCCAGCTCGGCGCGCGGCCGGCCGAGGTGGAGATAGCGGCCGTCGCGCCAGTCTTCGAGCAGGTCGCCATAATGGGCGGACAGGGGATTGCCTGACTGGCCGGTGGCGACGATCAGGCGCGCGGCGGATAGATCGGCGAGGTCGTAGACGCCGCGGAAGCCGGCCCCGTGGACGCTGGCAAAGGGCGCCCGCTTGTCGTCGAAACGCATGCCGCCGCGATTGACCGTCTCATCGCCGCCGTCGGCGGCAATGAGCAGATTGAACAAGCCGCCGATCAGCGGAATGCCACCCAGGGTCGGATGATCGAAGACGGCCTGATGTTCATTGCCCCAACGCCAGTCGGCGAGGTCGCGCTTGAAGGTGTCGCCGTATTCGGCGACGACGCTGGTCAAGGCGGCGGCGGCGAGGCCGGCGCAGCTTTCCGTGCGCTGGGTGCGGGTGTCGTCGCACCAGTGGTCGCGGCCGGCCAGCACGCTTTTCAGCAGCAACGGCCGAAAATCCCAAAAGCCGGCGAATTCATCGCCGAGTTCGTCGGCGAAGATGCGCCGGGTCAGTTCGCGCATCCAGGCGGTAAAGATCAGCGGCTCCGGCCGGTGGCGGGCGAAGTCGCCATCCCAGGCGCGCAGCAGGTCGAGCGCCCGCCGCGCCGCCGCCGATTCCGGTTCGACATCGGCGAGCAGGGCCAGCAGGTCGGACACCGCCGGGGAGACACTGTCTTGCTGCAAGTTCGCCGCGGCCTCGGCATCGTGCAGCCCACCCGCGGCCAGGACACTGTCGATTCGTTGCGCCCGATAGGGTGGCGACCAATCCTCGCCGATGAAATGGGCGTATCCCGGCGGCATGATACTGTTGTTGGCGTTGATCAGGACGCCGGTGGGCGGATTGACGGCGCGCGGCAGTTCCTCGAACGGGATGAAGCCGGTCCAGTCGGCGGCCCCGGTCCAGCCGGCGGACATTCCCCAGCCCTTGCCGGAGCGGCGGATTGGCACCCGGCCGGGTGCGATGAAGCCGATGGTGCCGTCGGCGACGGCGACCATCAGGTTTTGCTGCGGGGCGTGGAAATCGCGCATGGCTTCGACCGCCCGATCCCAGTCGGTGGCCAGGTTGAGCTTACGCAGGGCCTGGGGTGTCAGGTCGCCGGGCTGCAGGAAGGTGGCTGACAGGGCGATATCCCGACCGCGCGGGACGTCGCCCAGCACATCGGAGAGCACGGGGCCGTGGCGGGTCGTGCGGACCTTCAACACCTCGTCGGGCTGGCCGGCGATGGCGATGCGTTCCTCGCGGACGACGAAGGGAAGGGGGCCGTCCGGTGTATCGTAGGAATCCGGCTGCTCGGCATTCCGCCGTTCGACGAACAGGTCCTGCACATCGGATTGGGTGGTGGTCAGCCCCCAGGCCAGATGCCGGTTGTGGCCGAGCACGACGAAAGGAACGCCGGCAACCGTGGCGCCGGAGACAGCGAAGCTGGGGGTCTCGATGCGCGCCAGATACCACAGCACCGGCGCGCTGTAGCCGAGATGCGGATCGTTGGCGAGCAGCGGCTTGCCGCTGGCGCTGCGCGCACCAGCGACGGCCCAGGCGTTGGAGCCGCCGGGGGAAAGTTCCGGCGTCGTATCCGGCGGCAGGGCCAGCGCCAAACGGTCGAGATCGAGATCGCTGAGGTCGAGGCCGGTACTGTCGGCGGCGACGGTGGTCGGGGCGTCACCGGGGTAGGGCGGCCACAGCTCGGCCACCCAGTCGGGCGGCAGGCTGCGCAGCAGCCGGGCGCGCAGCAGTTCAGTGCGATAGTTGCCCGACAGTCGCAGACCCATCAGCTTGGCCCACAGCAGCGAGTCTGTCGGCTGCCAGGGTTCCGGCGCGTGGTTAAACGCATAGAATTCGACCGGCAAGGCGCCCCAGCGCCCCTGCATCCAGGCGTTGACGCCACCGGCGTAGGCCTCGACGGCAGCTCGGGTGGCGGCGTCGAAGTCCTGCCATTGTTCTTCGACGGCGCGGTTGAGGCCGAGCACGCGCATGAAGCGGTCGCTGGCCAGGCCGCGCGGACCGACGACCTCCGACAAGCGGCCGGCGCCCAAGCGGCGCATCAGTTCCATCTGCCACAGGCGATCCTGGGCATGGACGTAACCGAGCCCGAACCAGCCGTCGTTTTCGTCCTGGGCGAAGATATGCGGCACGCCATGGGCGTCGCGGACGATGTCGATGGGGGCCCGCAGTCCGACGATCTCGACCGTGCCCTCGGTCCGCGGCAGGGAGGTATGGAGCCAGGCGATGGCAGCGGCTGCCGCTGCGAGTAGCAGGCCGAGGAGGGAGTAGGCGGCTTTGACGAGCCGCCGTTTCATCCTACGGCATCCAGAGGAGGCTTTCTTTCCGGCCTACGCGGAAAGGAAAAAAGCGCGCCTCTCTTCCCTCGCCCCGGCGGGGAGAGGGAGGGGCCCGCGCAGCGGGAGGGTGAGGGGGAACCGGTCTCGCCGTATGCCATCCCCGCGACGCAACACGGCGCCATGGATTCCAAGGTGGCCAGCTCCGGTTCCCCCTCACCCCAACCCTCTCCCCGCCGGGGAGAGGGTGACAGGCGGAATGAGACGGGCCAGGAGCGGAGAGACAGTTCCACGATAGCTGCTGGCTGCCGCTGTCCCGTCACACCACGCCCTTGGAGCGATAGGCGGCGATATCGGCGTCGTTGAGGCCGATCTCGCGCAGTACCGCTTCGGTGTGTTCACCGAGCAGCGGCGGGTGGCGGCGGTAGCTAACCGGGGAGTCCGACAGCTTCAAAGGGCTGCCGATCAAGGGCACTTTTCCCGACAGGGGATGATCCAGCTCGATGCGCATCTGGCGGGCCTGCACCTGCGGATCGGCGAAGACGGAATCGATGGTGTTGATCGGGCCGCAGGAGATGTCGGCTTTCTCGAGGGCGGCATACCATTCGGCACTCGGACGTTGGCGCATGGCCGCCTCGATCATCGGCACCAGGATGTCGCGGTTGCGTACCCGTTCGATGTTGGTGGCAAAGCGCGGATCGCTGACCATCTCGGGATGGCCAATGACGGCGGCGTAACGGACGAACTGGGCGTCGTTGCCGACGGCGACGACGATGAAGCCGTCGGCGGTGGCGAAAGCCTGATAGGGCACGATGTTGGGGTGCGTGTTGCCGCTGCGTCCCGGCGCCTTGCCGGTGGTGAGAAAGTTCATCGCCTGATTGCTCAGGGTCGCCACCGTCGAATCGAGCAGCGAGATATCGACCAGCTGACCGCGGCCGGTGTCCTTCTTATGCGCGATGGCGCCCAGCATGGCGATGGCGGCATACATGCCGGTGAGCAGATCGGAGATCGGCACGCCAACACGCAGGGGTCCGCCCCCCGGTACGGAATCGGCGTTGCCGGTAACACTCATCAGGCCGCCCATAGCCTGGACCAGGAAATCGTAGCCAGCGCGTTCGGCATAGGGGCCGGTCTGGCCGAAGCCGGTGATCGAGCAATAGATCAGGCCGGGATGGGTGGCCTTCAGGTCGTCGTAGCCTAGACCGAACTTGCTCAAATCGCCTGTTTTGAAATTCTCGACCAGCAGATCGGCGTCGGCCAGCAACTTGCGCACGACGGCCTGGCCTTCGGGCTTGCTGAGGTTGACGGTGATCGATTCCTTGTTGCGATTGGCGGCCAGGTAGTAGGCGGCGTCGGTGGTGTCGTTGCCGTCGCGGTCCTTGAGGAATGGCGGGCCGAAGGAGCGGGTGTCGTCGCCCTTGCCGGGGCGTTCGATCTTGATCACCCGGGCGCCGAGGTCGGCCAGGATCATGGTGCTATAGGGACCGGCCAGAACCCGCGTGAGGTCGACCACTTTGATGCCCGTGAGGGGACCGTTCATCCTGACGCTTCTCCTTGCTTGACACGGGGGACGCCCCCGGCGGAACCGAGCGCCTTAGGTAACAGAGGAAGGCAGGGGGAGGCAATCGGGCAGGGCTATGCCTCGCGCTTCCCGAGCAAGGCGCTTTCATAGTCCTGCCCACCGTAAAAGATTCGCACGATCACGACGTCGCTCTTGCGCACCTGGAAGACGATGGTCACCCGCCGTTCGAAGCCCATCGTCCGGAGACCGGGCAGAATATCGTCGCGTTGGGTGCCACGTTCCGGGAAATTGGGCAGTGCCAGGCAGGCCGCCTCGATGCGGTCGATGTAAACACTGGCAACGTCATGGCCGGCATCTTCGGCGATATAGCGATAGAGCGTGAAGAGGTCGGTTTCCGCGAGGGGGCGGAAGGCGACCTCAAACTTTTTCATTCTTCCCGGTCTTTATCCGCTCGGCATGGTGCTCGCGTAACCGCTTGAAGACCTCGCGCGCCGGGATGTCCGGCCGGGGATCGGCGAAAGCTTCATCGACACGATGACGTATCCAGTCGTTCAGCGCGGCATCCTCGCGATCGAGGGCGCGCACCGCGGCACGGATCACCTCGCTCGCGGAGGCATAGGTTCCGGACTTGACCCTGGCATCCACGTGCTCTTGGAGATCGCCAAGGGTGACGGTGATGGGGCGGCTCGTGCGGGGCATGTCGTGTCGCTGTTTTTCGAATTAGTATGACAGTGTCATTTTAAGTCGCAGGCGCGATCTGGGCAAGATTGGAGAAGGGCCCCGAGAGCGAACGAAGTGACGGAGTGGCAACATCCCTCATCCCCGCCTCACCCGGCGCGCGCTGCGCGCCACCCTCTCCACCCCCCAGGGGGCCGGAGAGGGTGTCCCTATGCATTATTCAGCAGCCTCGCCGCCTCGACGGCGGCGTAGGTGAGCACGCCGTCGGCGCCGGCGCGTTTGAAGGCGAGCAGGCTTTCCATCATCACCGTGTCGTAGTCGAGCCAGCCGTTCTGCGCGGCGGCTTTGAGCATGGCGTATTCGCCGCTGACGTTGTAGGCGAAGGTCGGCACGGCGAAGGTGTCCTTCACCCGGCGGATGATGTCGAGGTAGGGCAGGCCCGGCTTGACCATTATCATGTCGGCGCCTTCGTCGAGGTCGAGGGCTACCTCGCGCAGCGCCTCGTCTGAGTTGGCCGGGTCTATCTGGTAGGTCTTCTTGTCGCCCTTCAGCGCGCCGCCGGAGCCGACCGCGTCGCGGAACGGGCCGTAGAAGCCGGAGGCGTATTTGGCGGCATAGGACATGATGCGCACCGCTTCGAAGCCGGTGCCGTCGAGGGCGTCGCGGATGGCGCCGATGCGGCCGTCCATCATGTCCGACGGGCCAATCAGGTCGCAACCGGCCTGAGCTTGGACAATCGCCTGGCGGCAGAGAATGTCCACCGTCTCGTCGTTGACCACGTAGCCGTCGCGGACGATGCCGTCGTGGCCGTCGGAATTGTAGGGATCGAGGGCGACGTCGCAGAGCACGCCGATCTCGGGATGGGCGTTCTTCACGGCGCGCACGGCGCGGCAGACCAGATTGTCCGGGTTGCAGGCCTCGCGGCCGTCCGGCGTCTTCAGGGCGGCGTCGGTATAGGGAAAGATGGCGACGGCGGGAATGCCTAGCACCTTGGCTTCACCGATGGCGGCGGCCAGCAGATCGACTGACAGGCGCTCGACGCCGGGCATGGAGGTTACGGGTTGGCGCTGGCTACGACCCTCGACGACGAAGATTGGCCAGATCAGGTCGGCCGGGGTCAGAACGTTTTCCGCCACTAGGCGACGAGTCCATTCGTCGCGCCGGTTACGTCGCAGGCGTGTGCGCGGATAGGCGCCAAGCGCGCGGCGGGCGCCGCCGACGGCATCCATCGCGGTGCGCAGAGGATCGGTGGAATTGTCCCGGGGCATCAGCGCCTCATGCGGCGGCCAGGGCCTGTTCCAGATCGGCCAGGATATCATCGATATGTTCGATGCCGACCGACAATCGCACGTAGCCATCGGTGACGCCGGTGGCGAGCTGCTCCTCGGGCGAGAGCTGCGAATGGGTGGTCGAAGCTGGATGGATGGCCAGGCTGCGCGCATCGCCGATGTTGGCGACGTGATAGAACATCTTCAGCGCGTCGATGAACGTGCGCCCGGCCTCGCGGCCGCCCTTCAGTTCGAAGCCGACCAGACCGCCGTGGCCGCCCTTGAGATAGGCGTCGCGCCGGCGGGCCAGTTCGCCCGACTGTTGGCCCGGATGGATGACTTTGGTCACTTTGGCGTGGCGTTTCAGCCAATCGGCGACCTTGGCCGCGTTCTCGCAATGGGCGCGCATGCGCAAGGGCAGGGTTTCGAGGCCCTGGATGAACTGGAAGGCGTTGAATGGGCACATCGCCGCGCCGATGTCGCGCAGCAGGATGACGCGGGCGCGGATGATATAGGCGATGGGGCCCAGGGGCTTGACCGCCTGGGTCCAGATGGCGCCGTGGTAGCTGGGATCGGGCTCGTTCAGGGTCGGGAAGCGGTCCTTGTGCGCCTCCCAGTCGAAGTTGCCGCCGTCGACCAGCAGGCCGCCGATCGAGGTGCCATGGCCGCCGATATACTTGGTCGTCGAATAGACGACGATGGCGGCGCCATGGTCGAACGGCCGGCAGAGCACCGGGCAGGCGGTGTTGTCCATGATCAGCGGCACACCCAATGATCGGCCGACGGACGCGACTTCCTTGATCGGAAAGACATTGAGCTTGGGATTGGGCAGGGTCTCGGCGTAATAGCAGCGGGTGCGCGCGTCGGTGGCCTTGCGGAAGGCTTCTGGATCGCCAGGATCGACGAAGCGGCATTCGATGCCCATGTCCTTCATGGTGTTGCGAAACAGATTCCAGGTTCCGCCATAGAGGTCCGTCGAACTGACGAAATTGTCGCCGGCCCGGCACAGGTTGAGGATGGCGAAGGTGGACGCGGCCTGACCCGATCCGACCGCCAGGGCGGCAACCCCGCCTTCGAGGGCGGCGACACGCTGTTCGAGCACGTCGCTGGTCGGATTCATGATGCGGGTATAGATGTTGCCGAATTCCTTCAGGGCGAACAGGTTCTCGGCGTGCTGGGAACTGTCGAACTGATAGGACGTGGTCTGATAGATCGGCACGGCGACGGCCTTACTCGTTTCGTCGCGGCGAAAGCCGGCGTGCAATACTATGGTTTCGGGTCGGGTATAGGCCATGGCGAGTGCCTCCATTTAAACCTGGATCAGAGACCATGGCCGCAGCGCGCTTGTCAAGAAAGCGCATAGCCGCTTTGCCGGCTTGCGTGCGAACGGGACCCGCAGCAAGATTAGGCCGACGTGTTCAGGGGTGAGAATCGGTGCCGGCCGGAAAGCAACCCTTTCGCGAAGTCCTGTACGAGTTCCACCAGGTGGGGCGGAGCGTGCGCGTCTCCGCGCTCGACGCGGAGACCGGGACGGAAGTCCAAATCGTCGGCGATTCCCGTTACAGCCGGCGCACATTGCAGCGCGAGGCCTTGCGCAAGCTGCACTACGTTCTGGCCAAACGGGCCGCCTCTGGTGAACCTCCCGAGGCGTAGACGCGGGCGAATACTTCTTATCGGTAACTCAGGCTCGCCGATCGCCGTTCTGGGCGCGATCGTTTCCAATCGG
Source organism: Asaia bogorensis (assembly GCA_945878455.1). Lineage (GTDB taxonomy): Bacteria > Pseudomonadota > Alphaproteobacteria > Rhodospirillales > CAMCUA01 > CAMCUA01. The sequence continues at coordinate 17,253 of CAMCUA010000015.1, forward strand.
AAGGCCGATTTCAGCGCCTCCGCTTACGTCGATGAAACGTTAACGCCCGACGGCGGTGGCCGTCGGGCGCATTGTTTGCAGCGATGAAGCGCTGATGGCGCGTCGGCGCTCAGGCGGCCGCTTTGCGTCCCAGGCCAATTTTCTTGGCGAAATCGGAACGCTGCTTGGCATAGGCGGGCGCCACCATTGGATAGTCGGGCGCCAACTTCCATTTGGCGCGATATTCCTCGGGGCTCAGGCCATAGGTGCTGCGCAGATGGCGCTTCAGCATTTTCAACTTCTTGCCATCTTCCAAACAGACGATGTAGTCATGCGCAATCGACTTCTTGATCGGTACGGCAGGCTTTTGTGCTTCGACGACAGCTTCGTGGGCATTGCCGTCGAGTCCGCTCAACGACCGGAACACCGTGTTAATGACATCGGGAACCCCGGCCGCCGGCATAGCGTTGTGACTGACATAGGCGGCGACGATCTCCGCCACCATGCGCAAGACATCCTCGCGCGATACATTCTCAACGCTTTCGTCGCTCATTGTACTGGTGCCTTCTCAAGGGTTCGCAATAGGGCGCGTATTTAGGTCGAGACGAGGACTCGCTGTCAATGAGAATTCGCCTGAATGATGACAGTATGCTTTTCCGTTGCGCATGTGGCGATGAAATAAACGGGGAATACAGAGCACCGGAACTCTGCCACACCCCGTGAATTGCTGATCAATGCTGGCCCTCGCAGGTCCGCACAGGTTTGATTTCTGCCGGCGCGGGGGGTGCGTTCCCAGTTCAACGGGCTATGCGACATAGGTCGGAGGTGCGATGGGGCCTCAACCTCGCGAACAGGAGCTTGCAGCGGTGGTGCGAACACGGTGGAGCCGCCAGTTGTGTCCATCGAACCACCGTGGGGCTAACGCGATGGATTGTGGTTGGCGTAGAGTCCCTTCCGATATATTGTGAAAAGTCGCCACGTCGCGCGGTTTCCTGCCGTCATCGATGTGGATCGACCGACCGACAGAGCCTGCTGCCGACATGCCGTCCGAGACCATTGCCATCGCCTGCGATCACGCCGGTTACGATTTGAAGTCCGCGCTGCAGTTGGACCTGCGGGCGATGGGCTTCGATGTGCTCGACCTTGGCACCAAGAACGGTACGGACTCCGTCGACTATCCGGATTTCGGCCTGGCCATGGCCGAGGCCCTTAGCGGCGGCAAGGTCAGGCGCGGGGTGCTGGTCTGCGGCACCGGCATCGGTATTGGCATCGCGGCGAATCGCCATCCCCATGTGCGTGCCGCCGTGGTTCACGACGCGCTTGGCGCCCGCCTGACCCGCCAGCACAACGATGCGAATGTCATCTGTTTCGGCGGACGCATGATCGGCCTGGAGGTGGCGCGCGATTGCCTGCGGGTTTTCCTTGAAACCGAATTCGAGGGCGGCCGGCACGTGCGCCGGGTGCAGAAACTAGCCCATCCTGTTTGACTTCTTATCCTAATCCATCGAAGGATTCCATTCGGCATGCCCCTCGCCAACACCGCCTATCCGACCGTCCATCATGATCGTTTCTTCGGCGAGAGCCTGGCCGAGCGCGATCCGGACATCGCCCGTGCCATCGGTCAGGAACTCAGCCGTCAGCAGAGCCAGATCGAACTGATCGCCTCGGAGAACATCGTCTCGCGCGCCGTTTTGGAGGCGCAGGGTTCGGTTTTGACCAATAAGTACGCCGAAGGCCTGCCGGGGCGGCGCTATTACAGCGGCTGCGAATTCGTCGACATCGCCGAAGAACTGGCCATTGAGCGGGCGAAGCAGCTGTTCGACTGTCAGTTCGCCAACGTCCAACCGCATTCCGGCGCGCAGGCCAACGGTGCCGTCTATCAAGCGCTGCTAACCCCGGGCGATACCTTGATGGGTATGTCGCTGGCCGCCGGCGGCCACCTGACCCATGGCGCCGCGCCGGCCCAGTCGGGCAAATGGTTCAAGGCGGTGCAATACGGGGTACGCCGACAGGACGGCCGCATCGATTACGACGAACTAGAGAAGTTGGCGGTCGAGAACAAACCGAAGCTGATCATCGCCGGCGGTTCGGCCTACCCCCGGATCATCGATTTCGCTCGCTTCCGCGCCATCGCCGATAAGGTCGGCGCCTATCTGATGGTCGATATGGCGCATTTCGCGGGTCTGGTCGCTGGTGGCGTTCACCCCAGTCCACTGCCGCATGCCCATGTCGTCACGACAACCACCCACAAGACCCTGCGCGGACCGCGCGGCGGACTGATCCTGGCCAACGATCCGGAGATCGGCAAGAAGCTCAATTCAGCCGTGTTTCCCGGCCTGCAAGGCGGCCCGCTGATGCATGTCATCGCCGCCAAGGCGGTGGCCTTCGGCGAGGCCCTGCGCCCCGAGTTCCGTAGCTATGCCGCCGCCGTCGCAGAAAATGCCAAGACATTGGCGGCCAGTCTGAAAGAACGGGGTTTCGAAATCGTCTCAGGCGGCACCGACACGCACTTGATGTTGGTCGACTTGCGCGGCAAGGGCGTCACCGGCAAGGCGGCGACCGAAAGCCTGGATCGGGCAAGCATCACTTGCAATAAGAACGCCATTCCATTCGATCCGGAAAAACCCACGGTAACCTCAGGTATCCGCCTGGGATCGCCGGCGGCGACGACGCGCGGCTTCGGTGCGGCCGAATTCCGACTGGTCGGCGAGTTGATCGCCCAGGTGATCGAGGCTCTGGCCACCCATGGTGACAACAATGAAGCGGCGGAACGTGCCGTCAAGGCGCGGGTCGGCGAATTGTGCGCCCGTTTTCCGATCTACGCGGGATTTTAGCCCCGGCGGATTGCCGAGGCAGGGGGAGTAGGACGATATGCGCTGTCCATTTTGCGGCCACGAAGATACCCAGGTGAAGGATTCGCGGCCGACCGAGGATTCGGCAGCCATCCGCCGCCGCCGTTCGTGTCCGGCTTGCGGTGCACGCTTCACCACCTTCGAGCGCGTCCAGCTCCGTGAGCTGATGGTGGTCAAGAAGACCGGCGAGAAAGTGCCCTTCGACCGCGAGAAGCTGATGCGTTCGTTCCTGATCGCGTTGCGCAAACGGCCCGTGGACGAGGAGCGTATCGAGCGTATTGTCAATAGTATACAAAGACGTCTTGAGACATTGGGTGAGCAGGAAATTCCGACCCGGGTGATCGGCCAGATGGTCATGGATAACCTGGCTGAACTCGATCCCGTGGCCTATGTCCGCTTCGCCTCTGTGTACCGGAACTTCCGGGAGGCCCGCGACTTCGAAGAGTTCGTAGGCAAACTCGGTGGCCAGGACGACTGACCCCATCGACCCAGCGCATATGACGGCGGCGCTGGGCTTGGCCCGGCGGGCCTTGGGCACGACCTGGCCGAACCCCGCCGTCGGTTGCGTCATCGTGCAGAAGGGCATTGTCGTCGGCCGTGCCCATACCCAGCCCGGTGGCCGGCCACATGCCGAGACGGAAGCCCTACGCCAGGCCGGCGCGGGGGCGGCGGGAGCGACCGCCTATGTGACGCTGGAGCCATGCGACCATCGCGGCCGGACGCCGCCGTGCAGCCTGGCGCTGATCGACGCCGGTATCTCGCGCGTTGTTGTCGCCATCATCGATCCCGACCCGCGCGTCTCCGGTGCCGGCATCGCCCGCCTGCGCGCCGCCGGTATCGCTGTCGAGGTTGGTCCGGGCGCGGCGGAAGCGGGCGAGATCAATGCTGGCTTTCTCAAGCGCATCGCAGCCGGGCGGCCGTTGTTCACCTGGAAGACGGCGACGAGCTTGGATGGCCGCATTGCCGCGTCGGGCGGCGAAAGCCAGTGGATCACCGGCGATCTGGCGCGCGCCCATGCGCAGCGCCTGCGTGCCAGCCACGACGCGGTGCTGATCGGCAGCGGCACCGCCTTGGCTGACCGGCCACGACTGACCTGCCGATTGCCGGGTATGGAAGGCCGCCGGCCGGTGCGCATCGTCTGCGACAGCCGCCTGCGCCTGCCCTTGGATGCGCTGCTGGTCGCCACGGCGCGCGACCATCCGACTTGGGTCATCGCCGCCGAGGACGCCGATGGTCAGGCGGCGCAAGCCTTGGCGGCACAGGGTGTGATGGTGTTGCGCGCGCCACACGTTGCGGGCGGCCTGGATCTGCGCGCCGTGGCGCGCGAATTAGGGTCGCGGGGGTTGACCCGTGTCCTGGTCGAAGGCGGCGGGCAACTGGCCGCCGGACTGCTGCGCGCCGGCCTGATCGACGCCATCGCCTGGTTCCGCGCGGCCAGCATCATCGGCGGCGACGGAACGGCGGCGGCGGCGCCCTTCGGTATCGCCCGATTGAGCGACATGCCGCGCTTCGTTCTGTCGGACTGGCGGCGGCTGGGCGCGGATGTCCTTGAAACTTACCGAGCGACGGCCTAAGCGAAGCCATGTTCACCGGGATCGTGACCGACCAGGGCCGCATTCGTTCCGTGCGCCGCGACGGCGACACGCGGATCGAGATCGAGACGGCCTATGACACGGCTGGGCTGGCCATCGGCGCCTCGGTCTGCTGCGCCGGCTGCTGCCTGACCGTCATCGACAAGGGGAAGGGCTGGTTCGCCGTGCAGGTGTCGGCGGAAACCCTGGAGCGGACGACACTCGGCGGTTGGTGCGTGGGGAGCGCCGTCAATCTGGAACGGGCCCTGCGCGCCGGCGACGAGTTGGGCGGGCACATCGTTTCCGGTCATATCGACGGGGTCGGGCAATTGGTTGCACTGCGGCCGGAAGGGGAATCGCTGCGTCTGTCCTTCGACGTGCCCGATACCCTGAGGCGATTCATCGCCGCGAAGGGTTCGGTGACGGTCGACGGCGTGTCGCTGACCGTCAACGAGGTGGAGGGCAACCGCTTCGGCGTCAACCTGATCCCCCATACCCGCCAATCGACGACATTGGGACTTATTGAGCCGGGGGATCGGGTCAACCTGGAAATTGATATGCTGGCGCGCTACGTTGCGCGCCTGCTGGCTGAGGGACCGCCGTGAGCGCCAAGGACTACAAAGACTATCTGTCGCCGATCGAAGAGATCATCGCCGATGCGCGTAACGGGCGCATGTTCATCTTGGTCGATGACGAGGAACGCGAGAACGAAGGCGACCTCGTCATTCCCGCCCAGATGGCGACCCCAGAAACCATCAACTTCATGGCCAAGCATGGCCGCGGCCTGATCTGCCTGGCGATGACCTCGAAGCGGGTGAAGGATCTGGAACTGCCGCTGATGCCCCGACGCAACATCAGCCGGCTGCAAACCGCCTTTACCGTCTCGATCGAGGCCAAGGAGGGCATCACCACCGGCATTTCGGCAGCCGACCGGGCGCGTACCGTACAGGTGGCCATCGACAACGGGCGCGGCAAGAACGACATATCTTCCCCCGGTCACATCTTTCCGTTGGAAGCGCGCGACGGCGGCGTGCTGGTGCGCGCCGGCCATACGGAAGCGGCCGTCGACGTCGCCCGGCTGGCCGGGCTCAATCCTTCGGGCGTCATCTGCGAGGTGATGAACGAAGACGGCACCATGGCCCGCCTGCCGGAACTGGTGACCTTTGCTCAGCGCCACGGCTTGAAGGTGGCGACCATCGCCGACCTGATCGCCTATCGCCTGCGCCACGACCGCATCGTCGAACCGGTGCTGGAAACGACCATCGACAGCATCCACGGCGGCCGCTTTCGCGTCGTCGTCTATAAGAACCGCGTGGCCTATGCTGAACACATCGCACTGATCAAAGGCGACATCCAGGGCGACGGTCCGCTGCCGGTGCGCATGCATGCGATGAACGTGGTCGAGGACGTGCTGGGCGAGAATACGGCCGGCCGCGCCCGCAACCTGCACAGCGCCATGCAGATGATCGCCGAGTATGGGCGCGGTGTGGTCGTGCTGTTGCGCGAACCGCTGCCGACCATGCTGTCCGACCGCTTGCGCGAAAGCATGGGCGTCGGCGAGCCGCCGGTTGGTCAGCTGCGCGACTACGGCATCGGCGCGCAAATTCTGCTCGACCTCGGCGTGCGCGACATGATCCTGCTGTCGAACACGCGGCGCACCATTATCGGCCTGGAGGGCTATGGGCTGTCGATCGTCGAGCACCGCCCCATTACCAAGGACGACATCTGACATGGCGCGCCGCGTTCTAATCGTCGAGGCTCGTTTCTACGAGGATATCGCCGACCATCTGGTGCGTGGCGCTGCCGCTTTGCTCGACGGCGCGGGCGTCGCCTACGACAGGTTGGCGGTACCGGGCGTCTTCGAGGTGCCGGGCGCCATCAAGCAGGCGATCCGGCGCGGTGCGGCGGGGCGGACCCAATACGACGGCTACCTGGCGCTCGGCTGCGTCATCCGGGGCCAGACTGACCACTACGACCATATTTGCCGTGAAGCTAGCCGTGCGCTAATGGAGATCGCCGTCGAGGATGGGGTCGCCTTGGGCTTCGGTATCCTAACCTGCCCGAATTACGCATTGGCTATGGAGCGGGCCGCCGTCGATAAGAAGAACAAGGGCGCCGAAGCGACGCGGGCCTGCCTGGCGATGATGGATCTGGACCGCGCCCTGGACGGACTCGGCCGATGACCGCCGCTGCAACCGAAGGCTGGGCATCCTCCACAGGGCGGCGCAGCGCCGCCCGCATGGCCGCCGCCCAGGTGCTGTACGAAATGGAAATGGCCGGCGCATCGGCCGACGCGGTGCTGGCCGATCAATTGAAGAATCGTTGGACCGCCGGTTTGCCGGCGGTGCCGCTGACGGACGACGACACTGGCAAGCCGGACAGGGATACGGTTCTGCCCGGACCGCCCGATCCCGTTTTTCTCGGTGCCATAGTGCGCGGCGTCGTTGAGCGGCGCGAGGACGTGGATCGCATGATCGACGGTTCGCTGAAGCGGGGCTGGACGCTGCAACGGCTGGAGGTGCTGTTGCGCGCCATCATGCGCGGCGGCGCCTATGAACTGCTGGCCTTTGCCGATATTCCGGCACGCGTCATCATTTCCGAATACGTCAACGTGGCGAAGGCCTTCTATGCCGGCAGCGAACCCGCCCTCGTCAACGGCGTGCTCGACCACTTGGCCCATGTCTTGCGCGAGCCTGAGTTCGAGGCGCCAGAGGCGGATTCGTGAGCGGCGCCGGGCTCGATGAATTCGGCTTGATCGCCCGCTATTTCGCGCCGCTGGCTGCAGCGGTTCCCGGAGCGCTCGGGCTGACCGACGACGGCGCTTTGCTCGATACCGAGCCTGGACGCCAGTTGGTCATCACGACCGATACGATGGTCGCAGGCGTTCACTTCCTGCCCGACGATCCGCCCGACCTGGTGGCGCGCAAGCTGCTGCGCGTCAACCTGTCGGACCTGGGTTCGATGGGCGCCAAGCCGCTGGTCTATACGTTGAATACCGCCTTCGGACCGGATGTCGACGAAGCCTGGATCGCCGCCTTCGCCAGCGGCTTGCAGGCCGACCAGAAGACCTTTGGCATCGACCTGATCGGCGGCGATACGGTAGCGATGCCGGGTCCGACGACGCTGACCGTGACCGCCATCGGCAGCGTGCCGACGGGCCGCGCCTTAAGGCGGCGCGACGCGCGGGCCGGCGATGTGGTCTATGTCACCGGGACCATTGGCGATGGGGCTTTGGGCTTGGCCGTGTTGCGCGGCGAACTAGCCGGGTTAGATGGCGCCGCGCGGGCTGCGTTGAGCGAGCGATATCGCTTGCCCAGGCCGCGAGTTGCCCTGGGCGTGCGGCTGGTCGGATTGGCCCATGGCGCCATCGACGTTTCCGATGGCCTGTTGG
>CAMCUA010000016.1 GCA_945878455.1 Asaia bogorensis
ATGAAATTCAGGCCGTTGCATGACCGCGTGGTGGTCAAGCGGGTCCAGCAGGACGTAAAGACTGCTGGCGGCATCATTATCCCCGACACCGTCCAGGAAAAGCCGATGGAAGGCGAAGTTCTCGCCGTCGGCCCCGGGGCGCGCGACGAGTCGGGCAAGCTGGTGCCGCTCGACGTCAAGTCGGGAGACCGCATCCTGTTCGGTAAATGGTCGGGCACCGAGGTCAAGCTCGACGGGGAGGAACTCCTGATCATGAAGGAGTCCGACATCATGGGCGTCATCGATGCCCCCCGCGGAAAGAAAAAGTAATCCGCGCCCGACACAAGAATAAGGACTGACGAATCATGGCTGCAAAAGAAATCAAATTCTCGACGGACGCGCGCGACCGGTTGCTGCGCGGCGTCGACACGCTGGCGAACGCGGTGAAGGTGACGCTGGGTCCGAAGGGCCGCAACGTCGTGCTCGACAAGTCGTTTGGCGCACCGCGCATTTCCAAGGACGGCGTCACGGTCGCCAAGGAAATCGAACTGACCGACAAGTTCGAGAACATGGGCGCGCAGATGCTGAAGGAAGTGGCGTCGCGCACCTCTGACGAGGCCGGCGACGGCACGACGACGGCCACCGTCCTGGCCCAGGCGATTGTTCGCGAAGGCATCAAGGCCGTAGCCGCCGGGATGAACCCGATGGACCTGAAGCGCGGCATCGACACGGCGGTTGCCGCGGTCATCGCCGATCTGAGCAAGCGCTCGAAGAAGGTATCGACCAGCGCCGAGATTTCACAGGTCGGCACCATTTCGGCGAACGGCGAGGTCGAGATCGGCCGGATGATCGCCGAGGCGATGGAGAAGGTCGGCAACGAGGGCGTCATCACGGTGGAAGAGGCGAAGAGCCTGACCAGCGAGCTTGAAGTCGTCGAAGGCATGCAGTTTGACCGGGGCTATACCTCGCCCTATTTCATCACCAATGCTGACAAGATGACCTGCGAGATGGAAAGCCCGTTCATCCTGATCCACGAGAAGAAGCTTTCCGGCCTGCAGCCGTTGCTGCCGGTTCTGGAAGCGGTGGTTCAGTCGGGCCGTCCGCTGCTGATTATTGCCGAGGACATCGAAGGCGAGGCTTTGGCCACCCTGGTGGTGAACAAGCTGCGCGGCGGCCTGAAGGTCGCAGCGGTGAAGGCGCCGGGCTTCGGCGACCGTCGCAAGGCCATGCTCGAGGACATCGCCATCCTGACCCGCGGTCAGGTGATCAGCGAAGACCTGGGCATCAAGCTTGAGAACGTGACCATGGACATGCTGGGCACAGCCAAGCGGGTCTTGATTACCAAGGAAGAGACGACGGTGGTCGAGGGCGCCGGCAAGAAGGCCGACATCGCCGGCCGCTGCAACCAGATCCGGGCGCAGATCGAGGAGACGACCTCGGACTACGACAAGGAGAAGCTGCAGGAGCGATTGGCAAAGTTGGCTGGCGGCGTTGCGGTGATCCGCGTCGGCGGCGCTTCCGAGATGGAAGTGAAAGAGCGCAAGGACCGGGTCGACGACGCATTGCATGCGACGCGCGCCGCGGTTGAGGAAGGCATCGTCCCGGGCGGCGGCACGGCGTTGCTGTACGCGACGCGGGTTCTGGAGAAGATCGTTGGCGACAACGACGATCAGAAGGTCGGTGTCGACATCGTGCGCCGGGCCTTGCAGGCACCGGCTCGCCAGATCGCCGAGAACGCTGGCGTCGACGGCGCGGTGGTTGCCGGACGGCTGTTGGACCAGAAGGACAGGAACTTCGGCTTCAACGCGCAGACCGGCAAGTACGAGGACCTGGTGAAGTCGGGCGTCATCGACCCGACGAAGGTCGTGCGTACGGCACTGCAGGACGCGGCATCGGTCGGCGGCCTGTTGATCACCACCGAGGCCATGATCGCCGAGAAGCCGGAGAAGCATGCGCCTCCGGCCATGGGCGGCGGACACGGCCATGGCGGCGGCATGGGCGACATGGGCTTCTAAGAGCCCCTATCTCCCCGAGACCCATAAGCACGGGGCCGCGCCAAGCGCGGCCCCGTTTCGTTTTACGGCCAATCAATCGACGACGCGCTTGACCTGGGTGCCGGGAACCAGCGGCCGGTCTCGGTCCAAACCATTGAGCGCCAAGAAACGCTCCGCGCGATAGCTAACGAAGGGCATCCGGGCGGACAGAGAGTCGACCGTATCGCCCGGTGCGACCGTGTGGACAGCCAGCCGCAAGGGCCGGATAGCGGCGATCTCCTGAGGCGTCAGGCGATGAAAACTATAGGTCGTCCGCTGGAATTCCGTACGATGGCGCGCCGCCTCGACCGGCGGCGCGACAAACAAGATGCGATAGAGCCGGTCGGACCGATCGCGGATAACAACAAGGCGCAGTTCGCGATCGCCGCTACGCGTGCGAGCCAGCGCACGCCCCGTGGCTGCCGGCATGCCATTGATGTCGAGCCGTTCCGTATCCGTCAGATTGAGTTCGCGCGCCCACATCCGGGACAGGTAGACGAAAGGGTCGCTGGACTGACGAACCGCATCGCCAGGGGCCATGTCGAAGGCAAAGATGGCTTCGCCTGGCCCGCGTGCCACCACTTGACGGGCACCATTGAACAGCACGAAACCGGGCGGCACGGTGAATCCGATGCCCAAATCGGGATGGCGAAAATCGCGACCGATACGCACGCCTTGCTGCGGATCGTCGCCAAAAACCATGCCGTCGATGCTGGCCAGGAAACGTTCGCGCTCGCGCATGGGTTGACCCACCGGCGCTTCGCGGGCCAACTCCATGGCCTGGGCGATACGATCGAGAGTCCGGGGATGGGTGGCCATGAGGTTGAACTCGTCAACCGAACCGACGGGCTTGCCAGCCAGCATGGCTTCCAATTCGCCATGGGCCCGCATTTTATCGAGGAAGCTGGTCATCGCCTGGGGATCGTAGCCGGCGCGGGCCAAATAGCGCACGGCCAGCAGGTCGGCCTCCAACTCCTGTTCCCGCGAAAAACCTTGGAGATAGGCCTGGGCGCCTACGGTCGCCGCCTGCCCGAGCTGGGAAGGCACGCCGTAAACGCTGCCCAACACGCCGAGAACCGTCAGGCCAAGGTTGGTGGCCATCGCCCGGCTGTAGCGCTGGGCCGTATGACGGGCCACCACGTGGCCGATTTCATGGGCCAGCACACCGGCCAATTCGGCTTCGTCATCGGCTAGCGCCAGCAGGCCGCGCGTGACATGGACGAAGCCGCCCGGCAAGGCGAAGGCGTTGACCTTGTCGTCGTTGAGAACGGTAAAGGTGAACGGCACATCGGGGGCTTCCGAGTGGCGGGCCAGTGACTGCCCGATGCGCGCGACATAAGCGCCCAGATCGGCATCTGCGTAGGCGCCTCCGAATTCCTTGACCAGTTTGGGATGTTCTTCTTGGCCGATTGCCGCTTCCTGTTGCGGCGACATGAAGGCCGTAAAGCTTTGCTCGCCGGTGGCTGGATTGACGGCGCAACCGCCCGCGGCCAGCAACGGCAGAATCGACAACAGTCCATAGAGGAGCCGCCGCAACGGAGGGCCACACACGCATCGCAAGATCATGGCACTTTCATCATGGGATAACGGCACGCGCCTGCAACACCAACACGCAGCATAAAGCCGGTCATGGCAGATCCAGAAGCTCCAGTTGTTCCGGGTGGGTGGCCTCGACGGTTGGCCCATTGTAGCGCCCGAGCCATCCGCGCACGCGCACGCGCCGGCCTTCGAGCGTCAGGAGATCCAACCCCTGACGGCGAAACAGGCGATCGGCGGCCGCCGCCATGGAGACGGTGAAATCCGTGCGCCAATCCGTTCCAAAGTTCAAGTAGGTCCGCCCGCCGACGCGGGCGGTACCGACAACGCGGCCTTCGACGATTTGAAAGGTATCGATACGGCCATTCGCCTGTTCCGGCGTCAGCAGCGCATAGAAAGGATGCGCCCAAATGCCGCGCCGGGCGCCGCGGGCAGCCGCCTCGATAGCCAGCATGTCGGCAACCGCCGCCCGCGCCTCGTCAGCCAGCGGCCAGGTCGGGAAGCCGACGCGCCCGAGCGGCAACTTCGGTGCCTGCAGGCCGACCAGGCGCACTTCTATCGCGCCCTCCACCCGTCGGTCGAGAGTCGCCGTATCGCCATCGATCACGGCGGCGACCTTGGCGCGTTCGCCGGCCTTCACGCCGGGCGGCGGCGCGGCATGGGCACCGGATAGGGTCACCATGGCAACGATTGCGGCGAGGGACAGCAGAGAACGAAACATGGGTGTCATCCAAGCCGATCTTCGGCGGCATGGGAGCCGCGGATGTTTCGTTCTATAGTGGTCATTCCCGCTTCCCTCAACGCCCCCGATTCCGCCGCATGGACAGCCTGAACTCCCGCCCCGATCTGTTTCCCGGTCTGCAGCCCTTCAGCCACGGCATGCTGGATGTGGATGGATTACACAACCTGTATTGGGAGCAATGCGGCAATCCCCAAGGCATCCCCGTCATCTTCTTGCACGGCGGCCCCGGCGCCGGCACATCGCCAGCGCATCGCCGCTTTTTCGATCCGCGCCATTATCGCATCGTGCTGTTCGATCAACGCGGCGCCGGGCGGTCGCGACCGCTGGCCGAAGTCCGCGACAATACCACCGCCCATTTGATTGCCGATGTCGAGTGTTTGCGCCGTCACCTGGGCATCGACCGCTGGCTGGTGTTTGGCGGATCGTGGGGAGCCGCCCTAGCGCTGGCCTATGGCATCGCCCATCCGGCGTATTGCCTGGGCTTTGTATTGCGTGGGGTGTTTCTGGCCCGCCGTTGGGAGCTGGAATGGTTTCTCAACGGCATGAGCACCGTCCACCCGGAGGCGGGGCGCGCCTTTATCGCCTTTCTGCCCGAAGCGGAACGCAGCGATCCCGTCGGCGCCTATCATCGCCGGCTGATCTCCGACAATCCCGCCCTCCATCGTCCCGCCGCCCGCGCCTGGGCGGCCTATGAGAATGCCTGTTCCCGCTTTGCTATTGCCGGCGACGGTACGCATGCAGGGAACTCGGCCAGCACGGCGCTGACAGCCGATACTGGCGGCTGGGCTCCCTTGGCCCTGGCCCGCATCGAGTGCCACTACTTTCGCAACGCCATGTTTCTCGAGGAAGGCGCGTTGCTGGCTGGCGTGGGGCGCATCCGCCACTTGCCCTGCCGCATCGTCCAGGGCCGCTACGACTTGGTCTGTCCGCCAGCCAGCGCCCATGATCTGGCCGCAGCCTGGCCCGGAAGCCGTCTTGAAATCGTGCCCGATGCCGGACATTCGGCCATGGAAGCCGGCACCCGTCGCGCCCTGGTGGCAGCAACCGAGGAACTGCGTGCCCAGTTGGATGGATCGCCAGCGACGTCCCTGTCCGACGCCCGCCTTTAACCGCTCGGGCCGCCTGCCGGCTTGAACGGGTGCGTTGCATGCCTATGATGTCAAAGACTTGGTTAAGGGGGACGGCGGCATGAACCGGTTATGTCAGCACATTGGGCGGATGTTTTTCGGCAGCATGGCGGCAGCGCTCCTGGCCCTATCGCCGCTGGTCCCATCACCGGCCCAAGCCGACGATCCGTCGTTCATTTCCTTTGCCGGCGGCTATTTCGACTGGAACCGGCAAAAGGACACGGCGGCAGAATTCCGGCTGGAATATCGCGCCGCCGAGAAATTTTGGATTTTCAAACCGCTGGGCGGCGTCATGGGCACCAGCGACGGCGCTTGGTATATCTTTGCCGGGATCGCCACCGATGTCTTCTTCGGCAATCGCGTGGTCATCACCCCCAGTTTCGCGCCCGGCTATTACCATCACGGCGGCGGCCACGACCTGGGCCACGAATTGGAGTTCCGTTCACAGATCGAGTTCGCTTGGCGCTTCGACAACCGCTCACGCCTGGGCTTGGCCGTTTCGCATATGTCGAATGCCTCGATCGGCGATACCAACCCGGGCACGGAATCGGCGATGGTCTATTATTCGGTACCGATTCCGGTGCTGTTCGGCCCATAGGCTGAAGCCTCCGCTCTTGCTTCGCCGGCCAGGGCGCTATAATGCGGCAGACGTTTTGGTCACGGGCGCCCGTAGCTCAGCCGGATAGAGCATCGGTTTCCTAAACCGGGGGTCGCAGGTTCGAGTCCTGCCGGGCGCGCCATTTCTTCCAGCTACCAATATCCGCATGTCCTTGCCTGTCTGACGTCATGGTCAAAAAAACGGTAGAGGCTCTGTAACCCGCCTTGGGACGCCGCGTTTATGCAGTGTTCCCTACCCTCAAGACCAGACTCAGCCGGGCCGCGACAGCAGCCCGGTTTTTTCTTTGTGGAGGATGGCATGCCCGCCAACACGGGATTCCCGGCGCGGACGGTGGTCTGGCGGCGGATCGGGGACGACTTGGCTTTCGATTGGGCCTGCCTGATTGGGGGGCCGGAAGGCTTCGAGCTTTCCGGCACCATCCTGGCCGCCTGCAACGGCCAGCCGTTCCGCGCCGGTTATCGCATCCAGTGCGATGCGGAATGGCGGACGCAGCGGGTCGAGATCAACACCGTTCTCGGCGACAAGGCGACGCGGCTGGAAATGACGACGGACGGTCTCAGCACCTGGCAGGTCAACGGCCGCGCGGCACCCGAACTCGCCGGCTGCCTCGACATCGACCTGGAATACACGCCGGCGACCAATGCTCTGCCGATCAACCGGCTGGCGCTCGCCGTCGGCACCGAGGCCGAGGTCGCGGCGGCCTGGGTGCGGTTTCCGCAGCTCAGCGTCGAACGGTCGGCGCAGACCTATGTCCGGCTGGCGGACGACACCTTCGTCTACCGCAGCGGCAGCTTCGAGGCGGTCTTGCAGGTGGACGCCGCCAGCCTGCCGATCCGCTATGAAGGACAGTGGCTGCGCGTTGGCGAGAGCACTGCGCCTACGGCGCGATCCTGAGCATTGGGCTTATGGCGCGATCCGCAACGCCGCGCGGCCGGTGACGAGACCTTGGGCCAGCCGTGCGTGGATGGCCTCGACATCGGCCATCGTGCCGATTTCGGTGACCATCGGCCAAACCTGGCCGCGGGCCACCAGATCGAGCGTCTCGATGACCTCCTGGCGCGTGCAATAGAGACTGCCCAGGATATCGATCTCCTTGCGCCGCAGCGGGCTCGAGGGCAGGCGCAGGCCGCCTTCGCCGGCCAGGCTGACCAGCCGGCCGCCACGCCCCAGCGCATCAAAAGCCGAACGCAACGTTGCTTCGGTGCCGACGAAGTCGATGGCAACGTCGATGCCATGGCCATCGGTCAAGTCCAACAAGGCTTCCAGCAGATCGTTGCGCGAGCCGTCGACGGTGGCATCGGCGCCGGCCGTCCGGCAGGCGGCGAACTTCTCCGGCCGGACATCGACGGCGATGACACGGGCATGCGCCCATTTAGCCATCATCAGCATATGGATGCCGAGACCGCCGCCGGCACCGAAGACGGCGACCGTGTCGGACGGCGCGACTCGGCCGCGGCGGATCACCTTCAAGGGCGTCGCCAGGGCATCGGCGACGACGCCGACCTCCGCCGGATGGGCGCGATAGTCCAAGCCTTCCGGCAATTTGATGAAATTGCGGGCGGGCAGCTTCATATATTCGGCGTAACCGCCGTCGATGACGCGGCCGATTGTGCCCTTCAGGTTTTCGCAGAGGGTCTCGCGGCCGGTCCGGCACCAGCGGCAATGACCGCAATTAAGATAGAAGTAGGTTGTCACCGGATCGCCGACGGACAACCCGGCAACGCCAGAACCGATCTCGACGATCTCGCCCGTTATCTCGTGGCCGATGATGCGCGGGAACGCGGTCGGGTTGCGCCCGGCCTTGATGTGCTGGATGGTCAGGCCGGAACCGCAGGCGATGACGCGGGCCACGGCCTCGCCAGGACCGGCTACCGGATCGGGCACGTCTTCCAAGGAAAACGGCGTGTTGGCCGCGTGCAATACCAAGGCCTTCATGGCGACTCCGCCCCGGTCAATCCAGCAACGGCCCCTGCGTTCGGTCCGGGTGCATGGACGATGATTTCAAAGTGCAAAAAAACCTTCATCCGCGCTGAACGCGGATGGGGGCGGCCGGCTATTTCTTGAAGCGAATTTCCTGGATGCGGACTTCGCTGTTGGTGGTGACGTCGGGTTTGAAGTCGACCCGCGGATTGACCCGGGCGTAGCCGACCATGTGATACATCCACACCTCGGGCACGATGTCTTCGTAGAGCATGCGGAAGACCCCCTGCCAACCGCGCACCCGCGCCTCGCCTTCCAGGCCGGTGACGCGGGTCACTTCGGCATCGAGTTGGGGCACGCACATGGGCGAGACGGCCCCGTCGCAGCCGTAACGGAAGAAGACGCTGAACACCGGGTCGCCGAAGTTGTTGTCGTGGGTGTTCTGCAAGATGGTGGCGCCGCGATTTTCCGGGAACGGCTTGTAATTGTAGGAATTGTAGGGGCCGGTCTCGAGGTTCTGCAGCTTCACGTTGAAGCCGACCGCCTTATAGTTGACGAAGGCCGCTTCCATGACGTCGGTGGAGTTCGGATAGCCAGTCGGACGGCCGAGCAAGGTGATCTCCGTATCGACCGGAACGCCGGCGACTTTAGCTTCGGCCAGTAATTGCCGGGCCTTGGCCGGATCGTATTGGCGAACGTTCTTATCGAGTTCGTGGTTATGACCGGGGATGGCATGGAAGACCATCTGGGTCGCGTGCTCGAAGTCCTTCGAGAAGATGCTGTTGCGAATCCCTTCGCGGTCGAAGGCGTAGTTGAGCGCCAAGCGCACGCGCTTGTCGTTCAGCGGTACGGCCGTATTGTCGATGCGCAGGAAAGTGGTTTCCGAATTCAGGTAGGCGGTGTCGATCTTCGGATCGTTGGCATCCTGCTTGGCAATGATCGGCGCGATATCGGCCTCGCCGACCTTGATCATGGCAGCGCGCACGGAGGATTCTTCGCGCCACAGGAAGGCAACGCCTTCGGCTTCGGGCTTGGCGCCCCAATACTTATCATTGCGCTTCAGCAGAATCTGCTGACCCGCCTGCCAGCTGTCGAAGGCGTAGGGTCCGGTACCGATGGCACCGAGCGACAGCTTGTCGACGACGGTGTTGGGGCTGACGATGGCGGTGCCGGACATGCGCATCGGCATGATCGGTTCCGGGCGCGATGCCTTGATCTGCACCGTGTCATCGTCGACCGCCGTCACCTCGATGGTGAAGTCGCCGACATACTTGGTCTTGTCGCGGCAAACGATGGCTTTGCCCATATTGCGTTCCAGCGATTTCTTCACCGCCGCGGCATTAAAGGGGACGCCGTCGTGGAAGGTGATGCCCTGGCGCAACTTGAAACGCCAGGTCGAGGGGTCGACCTTTTCCCAAGAGGTGGCCAAGCGCGGCTTGAGTTCGTTGGTCTTCGGGTCCTTTTCGACCAGCGTTTCGACCATGTTCTGCTTGAGAACGCGACCCTCGGTGCCGGAGCTGGAATTACAGCCGTCGAGGCTGGTCGGCTCGGTCGGCAGCACCACCTTGATCCATTTGTCGGTGACTTTGGTCTGTGCCGTGGCCGGTGCCGTCATTAGGGCCGCGACAGCAAAACCCGCGGCGGCGCAGGCCATGGATATGATCCCTATCGAATCTCGATATTTCATCATGTCAGCCTCCCTGGTTGCCATTCATCGCATCGTCGGATGCCTTCGAGGTCGTAGGCGACCGCCGAGGTCGCTCGACTTTCCTAGCTTTTGATTGGCTGCATTATAGAAGGATTGCTCGCGTTCCGATCAAAAAAGATGGTCCGTCGCAGGCTAGGCAGCGGCAATTGCGGCTCGCGGCAACGCGGATGGGCGGGTCCGTTCCTGGGTGGTCCCAAAGGGCCTGCTTCGACTTAGGGCGGCGCTGCGGAAGCCGCCCAGCCGCCACCCAGCGCATTAAACAGATCGACGGCCGCCTGCAGGCGTTCGAAGCGGGACTGCACCACCTGATCTTCCGCCTGGTAGAGCGACCGCTGCGCGTCGAGCACGGCCAACAGGTCGGTGGCACCCTCGCGATAGCGGGCCTCGGCTAGGCGATAGGCTTCGCGGGCCTGCTCGACGGCATCGAGCTGCAAGGCCTCGCGGGTTTCCGCATTGGCGGCGGCGGTCAAGGCATCCTCGACATCGGCAAAGGCCAGCAACACCGATTGCCGGTAGGCGGCGATCAGCTCGTCCATCCGTGCCTTGGCGACGTCGAGCTGACCGTCGCGCCGGCCGCCATCGAAGACGCCTTGAGCAATGCCGGCGGCGAGGCTGTAGGTCGTGCCCACCGGATCGAACAAGCTGCCCAAAGCAGCGCTGGCATAGCCGTTACGGCCGGTCAGTTCCAAGCTGGGGAAATAGGCGGCACGGGCGACGCCGATTTGCGCATTGGCAGCCTGCAATCGAGCTTCGGCCGTGCGGATGTCGGGGCGCCGGTTCAACAAGTCCGACGGCAGACCGGGCGCCATCGGCGGCGGCGAAATTTCGAGCAACCAGGTATCGTCCAACGCGACGAGACCCGGCACTTCGCCCAACAGGGTGGAGAGAGCATTGGTCGCCTGACGTTCTTGCGTGCGCAGCGACGGGAGGGTGGCGCGCTGACCGGCCACCGCCGTGCGCTGTTGGAACAGGTCGAGCGGCGAGGTAGCCCCCTCGCGGACCCGGGTTTCAACTAGACGCAAGACGCTTTCGGCGATTTCCAAATTGCGTTCGGCCACGGTCAGACGGTTGCGGAACTGCAGGATCTGAAAATAGGTAGAGGCAACGCCGGAGACGACGGACAACGCCACCGTCTCGCGATCGAAGCGGCTGAGTTCGGCGGCGAACCGGGCCGCTTCGACGCCGGAGCGGATACCGCCGAATAAATCGACCTGATAGCTGGCCGACAAGGCCGCACCATAGGCCATGGTGCCGTTCAGACCCCGACCCGAATCGCGCCAGTTGCGGCCGCCATCGGCGGAGGCGTCAAGGCTCGGCCACAGGCCGGCACCGGCGACACGTACTTGGGCATCGGCCTGGACGATGCGGGCCAGTGCCGCATCAAGATCGACGTTGTTGCGACATGCCGTTTCAACCAGAGCGCTCAGCACCGGGGTACGAAATCCTTGCCACCAAACGGCATCCGGCCAGGCGGCGGGCAGCCCGGTCGCAGCGACGAGCGTCGGAGCGGCGCCGACGTTGACGGCAGGTTCAGACCAGTCCATGGGCGTAGGCGCTGATGGGCGGCGGTATTCGGGCGTCAGGCTGCAAGCGGCGAGGCTTGCGAGCAGAAGCAACAGCGGCAGGCCGTGGACACGCATGGCCCCTTCCCTATTCGGCGCTGAGCGCGACGACGGGATCGAGATGCGCCGCCTTGCGAGCCGGCATGAAGCCGAAGACGACACCGGTCAGGAAGGCGCAACCGAAGGCGAGCAGCACCGGGGTCGAGGAGAAGACGATGGGCGTGCCCGTCTCGCGCAAACCCCAAGCCACCGCCAAGCCGCCGGCAGCGCCGAGGACACCGCCAATGGCGGAAACGGTCACCGCTTCGGTCATGAATTGCTGCAGGATGTTGATGGTGCGTGCCCCCGTGGCCATGCGGATGCCGATCTCGCGGGTGCGTTCGCTGACGCTGACCAGCATGATGTTCATCACCCCGATGCCGCCGACCAGCAGCGAGATGGCGGCTATCGAACCGAGCAGCACGGTCAGGGTGTTCTGCGTCTGCGCCGCCGCCTCCACCACCGAGGCCATATTGCGGACGCGGAAATCCTGAATCCGATGGCGGCGGATCAACAGATCGGTCACCGCCTGTTCCGTTTCGCCGAGCCGCGCCAGATCGTCGACCAGAACGATAATCGAGCGGACATGGCGCTGGCCAAACAGGCGCAATCCGCCGGTGCTGAGCGGCACGAAGGCCATGTCGTCCTGATCGGAACCCCAGGAGGTGGCGCCCTTTTCCGACATCACGCCGATGACCTGAAACAATACGTTGCCGGCCTGCACATGCCTCCCGATGGGGTTCATGCCAGGCGGAAACAGGCTGTCGACCACCGTCTGGCCCAAGACGATGACGGGGGCATATTGTTCCACATCGGCATCGTCGATGAAGGTACCTGCCGCCACAGGCCAATCCTTGACGATAGGAAATTCCGCCGTGGTGGCATTGACCTCGGTCTGATAGTCGGCGTTGCCGAAGCGCAACGTCAGCGTGCCGGTGTATTCGGCGACGGCGGCCACCACATTGGGCAAGGCCGAGATGGCGGCGGCATCCGTGGGCACCAGCGTGGTCACCCGGCCGCCGACACCCCGCTGTTCGGGCGCCCCGGGGCGGACCAGCAGCAGATTGGTGCCGAGCGAACTGATGCGGTCGAGCACCGAGCGCTTGGCGCCGTCGCCGACGGCGAGCATGGCGATTACCGAGCCAACGCCGATGACGATGCCGAGCAACGTCAGCACCGTGCGAAACAGGTTGGTGCCGAGGGCACGCACGGCCATGCGCAGGGCTTCGCCAGCCTCGGCCAGTGGCGCGCCCAATCGCGCCCGGCGGATGGGCGCCGTCGTCGCAAGCTCGAGAGCCCGGGGCTCCGGCCGCCAGGCCCGGGAATCGGCAACGACGTCGCCGTCGCGGATTTCGATAACGCGGTCGGCATGGGCCGCCACATCGGCATCGTGGGTGATGAGGATGACGGTGTGGCCCTGTTCATGCAGCCGGCGCAGCAGCGCCATCACCTCGGCGCCGCTGCGGCTGTCGAGCGCGCCGGTCGGTTCATCGGCGAAGATCACCCGGCCGCCGTTCATCAGGGCGCGGGCGACGGCGACCCGCTGCTGCTGTCCGCCGGATAGCTGGTTGGGGCGATAATCGAGCCGGTCGCCGAGGCCGAGGGACACCAGAAGCCGGGCGGCCCGCTGGCGCCGTTCGATTGCCGGCGATCCGGCGTAGACGGCGGGTATTTCGACATTCTCCACAGCGCTGGCCGTGGCGATCAGGTTGTAGCTTTGAAAAACGAAACCGAAGGCGTCGCGGCGCAGGCGGGCGATATCATCGGCCGAAAGCCGGGAGATATCGCGGCCTTCGAACAGGTAGCGGCCCGAGGTCGCCCGGTCGAGGCAACCCAGGATGTTCATCAGCGTGGTCTTGCCCGAGCCGGACGAGCCCATGAGGGCAACGAATTCCCCGGCACCGATGGTCAAGGATATGGCATGCAACGCCGGTACCGGACCGGCGCCGGTATCGTACGCCTTGGCCACCCGCTCCAGGCGGATGAGCGGGGCACCGTTCACGAGAGCCTCGGCGTCGGACGCGGCGCTTCGGCCGGTGCCTGAGCCGGTCGGCGGCCGCCGACGATCACCCGTTCGCCCGGCTCCAGGCCTTCGAGTACCTGGGCCGAGACGCGATTGGTGACGCCGATGCGCACGCTGCGCTGTTCGACCGAGCCATCGTCGCGCAATACCTGCACGCTACGCCGATTGACGGCCTGGGGGTTCGTGGCCTGGGCTGCGGCCTCGTTGCGGTTGACCGTCGGCTCGGGACGCGGACGGCCATCGCCGCCGGCCCGCGGGCGAGCGGCCTGCGGCGGCACCAGTGCCGCCATGGGAATGAGCAGCGCGTTTTCGGCAGCAGCAGCAACGAAGAAGACCTGAGCCGTCATCTGCGTCATCAATTCGCCTGTCGGATTGGGGACGTCGAACAGGGCGTTATAGAGCACCACGTTGTTGATCACTTCGGGCGTCGGCAAAATTTTGCGCAAGATGCCGTACCAACGTTTGGAACCCAGGCCGAGGGTCGTGAAGTAGGCTTCCATGCCCATCGATAGACGGCCGACATCGGCTTCCGATACCTGGGCGGTAACGGTCATGGTCGAAAGATCGGCGATGCGTAGGATGATCGGCGCCTGTTGATTGGCGTTCAGGGTCTGACCCTGTTTGGCGGTCAGCGACACAACGGTACCGGCCATCGGTGCATAAATCTTCGTGTAGCCGAGGTTGGCTTCGTCGGCCTTAAGAGTCGATTCGGTATTCTGGATCTGCGCCCTCAGCACGTCGACCTGGGCTGCCGCCGAACCGAAGACGGCGGCGGCACTTTGATGGGCGTCCTGACTGGTGGCACCTTCGCGCATCAGGCGTTCCTGGCGTTCGAACTGTTGGCGGGCCAGCACCAGCTGCGCCTGTCGGTCGGCAAGCTGCGCCCGTTGCGCCAGCAGCTGTGCTCGACCGGCCTCGACGCGCGCTTGATAGATGGTGGAAATAATTTCAGCCAGCAGGTCGCCTTGCGCCAGACGGTCGCCGACATCGACATGCAACTTGCCGAGTTGCCCCGACACCTGGGTACCGACATCGACAAAGCCCAAAGGCTGCAACGTGCCGATGGCGGTAATGGTATCTTCGATGGAGCCCCGTTCGACCGGTGCCGTGACATAGGATGGCGGCGGCGCTTCGCCAGTCCGCCAAAAGTGCCAGCCTGCAGCGCTGAGCGCCATCGCCAGCGCCACGGCGGCGAACCAGATCCAATAGCGGCGGCGGCGGGGCGCAACGAAAGCGGCTTGTTCCTCGCCTATGCCCGGGCCGACCGCACCGATGGTGGGTTCGGAACGTTCGGCCGGTTGTGTGCGGGAGCGACCCGGCATCAGGGCATACCCACGCCGCGCGCCCGCCCGGACCATCCGGTCCACGCGCTTCGGCCGTCACGGTTCAACCGCGCTGCGGCCGCGAAGTGCAGGTCATCCCGGACAGCCACAAGTATCTCCCGCCATGGCACCGCTGCGCGTATCCATTCCGATAGATAGGGTCGGCCGCCACCGAAACCAACAGAACGCCATATCCAGGTGCCAGCATAGCCGGAAAAGCTGGTGGCGGGCGCCCCATACCTAGGCGTCAGGGGCATCCCAAGGATCGGTCAACGGATTGCCGCGCCGGGCAAATAAGTCGAGGCGCACAGAGGCGCGGGTCATCGAGCAGAACAGGCGCCGGAGATCGCGCCCCAGCAACTGTCCATCGCCACTGGGATCGACGTCGGTGACGATCACGGCGGGCGCCTGCTGTCCCTTGAAACGGTTGATACCTTCGAAACACAACACGCCGTCGGTCATCACCTGGTTGCCATAGGCGTCATAGGTGTTGGAGAAGCGGCGCACCGGTAGGCCGCCGATGGCATCGGCACCTTCGAAGACCGAGTCGGCGCGGCTGCGGCAGGTGAGAACGGTGATCGCCTCGGCCGGGAAACCCTGTGCCAACAGGCGTTCGAGGGCGGCGGCGGCTAACATCCGCTGTTCGCCGGGTTCGTCATAACGGGCGACGCCGACGCCAAGCCCGGGCAGGTCGTTGGCGCATTCGAACGAAAATGGCAAATGCCGGGTAATGAAGCCGGCGATGGATTCCGGAGAACGGTGATTGCTGCGCGCATTGTATGTCACGAAACCCGGCAGCGGCACCGGGGGCGTGCCGTGGATGTCCTGATCGCGATCCTCGAGCCAGAGGATGCTGGCGTCCGGGGCCACGAAGCGCTTGATCAGGTCGAACCATTCGACGGAGAAATCCTGGCCTTCGTCGAGGATCAGGCTATCGAAGCGCCAATCCTCAGGAACGGGTTCGGCCAGTACCCGGTGTTGCACGCGTGGCCAGAAGTCCGGGTCGGTGCGCACGCCGGCATAATCGAGGACATAGCCGCAGGACTTGAGGAAGGCGTCGCAGAGCCCGTGGAAGGTCGTGACCAGCCCGCCCTCGCCGACCAAGGCCTTCAGCCGTTCGGCCAAGGGCCGGTTGAAGCAAACCAAGAGCGGCCGCAGACCGCGATCGACCGCACTGCGGTAGGCTTCGCGGGCGACGATGGTTTTGCCGCAACCGGCGGTGCCGCGCACCCGCAGGCGGTAGGGGAACATGTCGATATCGGCGACGGTGCGCGCCAATCCGCCCGACAGCCGGGTAAAGGAACGGTCGGCAGCGTCGATATGGGCATGGACGTCGGCCACGACCTCAAAACTCTGGCCCAGGAATTGTTCGACCAGCTTCGTCCAGTTCGGATCGGGATCGCGCCCTGGCCCCAACAGGGACTGGATGCGGTCGGCCAGATGCTCCTTTTCGGCGGCATCGACGACGCGCTCGCGTTCGAGCCCGGCGGCATTGACCGCCATCAGCCGATAATCCGGACAGTAGATCAGGTAGCTGAGACGCAACCGCTTGCGCTGACTGCCGTCGCGGCGGCGCAGGTGACGAAACTTGTCGCGCAGATTATCGAGGGAGCGGTGCACCTGGGCACCGACGTTTTTCGCCTGATCGTCATAGACCTTGACCAGCCCATCGGCGGTTTCTTCCAAGCGGCCGTTCTTCTGTTCGATGACCATGACGTCGCCGGCGCGATTGAGCACGGCGAAATCGATTTCGCCGTAGACCGTGCGGCCCTGGTAATCGCGTGTCCAATGTACGCCATGAAAGACGGTGTATTCGTCGGGCAAGGCGCGCTTCAGATATGCCAGCGTCGCCATTTCCGGCGCGTGGGCGCCGGCCAACACCAGCGTGGTCAGATCGGACGGGACGATATGGGCCATGCCGGACGACGCCTTGTTGCGGGAACAACGAACCAACCTAGCCCGCCAGCGCTGGGTTTCCAACGGCGTCGCAGCGATTGCCGGCTAACGCCATCGCGGCACTTGCCGGTGCGCCGGCGGTTTCGGCATGATGGGAGATCGCTAGCGGAAGGAATATCCATCCGATGTGCCGCGCCATGGTCTATCTCGGTCAGCCGGTGCTGATCGACGATCTGATTTACCAACCTGACAGCTCGCTGGTGAAGCAGTCGTTCATGCCGCGCATGCTGCACATGCTGAACCTGGCCGGATTCGGCATGATGGCCTGGGACCGCCAATCGCACGACCCGGATCGGCCGCACGCCTATCGCGCCACCTCGCTGCCGGTATTCGACCGCAACCTGGAATCGCTGGCACGCAAAGTGCGGGCCGACTGCGCCATCGCCCATGTGCGCGGCGTTGCCTATAACACGGAAGTGGTGATCTCGCTGCAGAACACGCATCCGTTCCACTTTCCCGACGTGGCACTGGCCATGGCGCACAACGGCGATCTTTACCGCATCGACGAGATGAAGCCCATGTTGGCGCCGCACATCCGCCCCGAGTTCATGCGCCAGATCCGCGGCACTACCGACAGCGAGTGGGTTTATGCCCTGTTGATCTCGCAACTGGCCGAGCCAGCAATACCCCCCGACGGCCCCGAACTGCGCCAGGCGGTAGAAGCGACGCTGCGCATCCTGCGCCGGGCGCGAGCCGCCTGCGGCATCGATACGTCGTCGTCGCTAAACCTGTTCATGGCAGACGGCCGCAGCCTGGCCGCGGTGCGCTTCTGCTTCGACTTCGGACGCTTCCGCTTGAACGGTGCCGGCAGCGTGCACGAAGCCAACCTGAATTTCCTCAGCCTGTGGTACACCTCGGGCCGCGAATTCGGCTTTCACGAGGGCGAGTGGAAAATGATCGGCGGCAGCGAGGCCGCCGACTCGATCATCGTCGCCTCGGAGCCGTTGAGCCTAGATACCACGGCCTGGCTGCAAGTGCCGGAATACGGCATGCTGTATGCCACCACCGATGCCGGCCGGCCGTCCATCGACATCCACTATCTGGACGCCTGAGCGGCTTTACCGGCCGTGAATCAGATCTTGGCCGGCGGCGCGCGCCAAGTCGCTTGCCAGGCGCCCCATGACCGCCAACAGATCGCGGCCGACGGCGTCGAGCACGGCCAGGGCGGCTTCGTCGGTACCCTCGTAAAGCGCCATGAAGGCGGCGCACGGCAGGCGGAGCACGGTGGCGCCTTCGCGCGTCATGCACGTGGTGCCGTGCCGGCCGCCCATGATCATCGACAGCAAGCCGACGCCGCGCCCCGGCCCGAGCACGGCGCGCGGCAGCCGGCCGGCATCGTTGCCGGCCAGCGCCCGAACGGCGCCGCGCACCACGACGAAGAAGGCATCGCCGGGAGTGCCGATGGCGTACAACGTGCCGCCTGGGGGAAGGTCGAGCAGTGTCGCCACGGCCAGCAGGCGGTCGATCTCGGCCAGCCGGAAAGCGGCGAAAAACGACAGCGCGGGCAGATAGGGGCGCACGTCGAAGGACGGTTCGCCAAGGGCGGCATAATCGGATAGCGGCGCGGCGGCGCTAGCCGCGATGCCTTCCAGCCCGTCGAGATCGGCACCCATGGCGCGGATACGCACGGCGATTCCCCGGTGGATGTTGCGCAGAACGCCCAACGCCGAGGCATCGCGCTGGGCCACCAGGCCGCGAAAGAAGCTGCCTTCGAGGAACAACGCCCGTCCGCTGCTGCTGGCACGCACGGTCGCGGTGCGCGGACGGCCATCGATCAGGCCGGCGTCACCGACCATGTCGCCGGCACCGACCGTACCGAGCAAGCGCTCGTCACCACCGGGAATACGCGCCACCACGTCGGCCTTGCCGCTTTCCAGAAACCAGGCCCCGTCTGGCGGCCGGCCCTGGCGGATGAGGACGCTGCCGGCAGCGAAGGCAACGGCGCGCAACCCGCCCTGCAGCGCCACCAGGCGCGCATCGTCGAGGCCGGCGAACAGCGGCATGGCCCGCAACTCGGCGATGCTGACCACATCCGTCATATCGGCATGCCCCCTGACCCGTCGTCGGCTATTGCCGCGAACGATATCCCCGGCCGGCTGCCAGCGAAAGCGCCGGCTTAGCGAGCGGACTGAAGGAATTCCCGCAACCGGGCGACGAAGGCATCGCGCTGTTCGGCATGCACCCAATGGCTGGCACCCGCGATGGCAGCGATCTCGGCCTTGGGAAACCGGGCGTGGATGGTTGCGTGGTGTTGCGGGCGGACGTAGTTGGACAAGGCGCCGATGACGAACAGGGTTGCCCCAGCAAAGGTTTCCCCAGGTTCGAATTCCGGGAAGCCCGACAACGCACCCAGATTGGCTGCGATGGCCGGAAGGTTGAACTGCCAGCTGAAGCCGCTGCCAGCCGGCATCAGGCTGAGGCCCAGGAAGGCGCGCAGACCGGCATCGGCGATGCGCTGGGCCAGCCGGGCATCAGCCTCGGCCCGCCTCTGTAAACCAGAAAGGTCCGTTGCCTGCATGGCGGCGATCAGTTCGGCGTGATGCGGCTGGTACGCCGTCGGCGCGATATCCACCACCGCCAGGGGCCCGATCAGATCGGCGTGGCGCAAGGCCAAGGTCATGGCAGTCTTGCCACCCATGCTGTGGCCGACAATGGCGGCGCCGGTCAGGCCTTGTTCGAGAATAAAGCCGCGCACGTCCGCGGCCATCTCATCATAGGTCATGGAATCAGCATGCGGCGAATTGCCGTGATTGCGCAGATCGACATGGTAGACCCGATAGGAATCGGCCAGATGCTTGGCCACCGCCGTCCAGTTGCGCGCCGAACCGAACAGGCCGTGCAGAATCAGGAGCGGCGATCCTGCGCCTTGAGTCTCGTAGGCCAGTTGCATCGGCAGGGAGCCTAGCGCGCCCGGGCCATCACGTCGGCGGCAAGCGCGCGGATTTCCTCGGCGGCGCGGCTGCGGCGGTCGCTTTCAACGACGCCCTTGCCCTCGATCATCGAAGCAGCGAAGGGCACCCGATTGCCGAGCACGGCAGCGGAGATGGTGAGCTTGTCCTTGTCGAGCTGAGCGCGCATGGCATCGGCCAGACGGCCGCGCGCCGGCATGCGGTTGAGCACAATGAGAGCGGGAACTTTTTCCTGGGCGGCCATGTCGACGGTGCTACGCGTCGCCCAGATGTCGACCGGCGAAGGCTGTACCGGCACCAGTACCAGATGTCCGGCCCGAATCGCCGCCTTGGCTTCGGTCTCGGCATGGGGCGCCGTATCGACGATGACCACATCGTAAGCATGCTTCAAGCGGTCGAGTTCGACACCGACGCGCCAGCCGGAAGCCTCGCGCAACAGGAAGGTGGCGTCATCGGCGCCCTGCCCCTCGCGGCGCAGGTCGTACCAATGGGTCAGGCTGCGTTGCGGATCGGTATCGATCAGGGCGACCCGGCGGCCTTCGGCGAACAGGGCGGTGGCCAGTTGCGCCGCCACCGTCGTCTTGCCCGCTCCGCCCTTTTGTTGCGCGACCGTCAGAACGAAGGCGGACATAGCAACTCCCCAACTGGCCGAAGGTGCAACGAATGGAGGTTAGACCGCGACGGCGACGGCCACAAGAAATTTGCTGCAACGCAGCATGATTTTGCCGGCCCGGTCAGGCGGCGGCGCGCAGCCGCCGGTATTCGCTGAAGGCCAGATACAGATGGTAGAAGCTGGACGCCGGGGCGAAGGTCGCCAGCGGCCGCCCGTCGGCGGCGAACTGATCCTGCCAGACACCATGGCCGGGTGCGAGGTAGCGGGCGAAAATGGCATCCAGAGTCGCCTGGGCGCGGCCCATGGCGGCCGGATCGGTGCTTTGCTCGGCCATGGCAAGGTGGGCCTTCAGCGCTTCGGTCTGCACCCATAGCCGTTTGCTGCCCTGGCGCACCCTGCCGTCGCGACCGACCACGTCGTAGGCGAGCCCGTCGACCGGGTCGGTGCCTATAGCCACCGCGAAGCGGTAGAGAGGGTGGGCGGCCCGAGCGGCCGCCTGGTCGCCGGACAGCCCGGCGTAGTGATGCAGCAGCCAGGTCCATTCGTAGTGATGGCCGGGCTCCAGGTACGTGCCTTCGTCGCCCAAGGCGGGCATCCAATCCTCGGTGAAGAATTCGCCCAGGGTGCCGCTGGCCGGCTCGACAAAACGGCGGCGCATCAACGCGACCAGTCCGCCGGCACGCGTCAGGTAATCGGTCTCCCCGGTTGCCTCGAACAGCGCCATCAACGCTTCCAGCAAATGCATATGCGGATTCTGCCGGCGCGGCAGGGCATCGGGCAGGGACTCGCGATAGCCGCCGTTGGCCGCCGACAGGCGGCTATCCAGGAAATCGAGGGTGCGGCGCGCCCAATCCAGGGACTCCGTACCTCCGAAGGCACGGTGATGGGAGGCGAAGGCCAGCAGGGCGAAGGCCTGTTCGTAGGATTCCCGGCGATCGTTGGCGACCTTGCCATCGGCCCCGAGACTGAAAACAAAGCCGCCGTCCGGATGCCAGAATCGTTCCGTCAGGTGCTTGAAACCGGCATCGGCGGCGGCCCGCGCCGGTCCCGGCCAACCGTCTATAAATCCTTGGCAATACACGTAAATCTGGCGCGCTTGCACCCGCATGCGCTGCACGTCGCAGGGCAGCGGGCGGCCGTCGAGCGCCAGGCTTTCGGCGAATCCGCCGGCCGGATCGAGACCGGCGGTGGCCCAGGCCGGCAAGGCCTCTTCGAACAGCCAGCGGCGAACTCCCGCGGCATCGGTCATCTGGCGTCTTCCCGGATGTGGGCGTGATAACGTTCGGCCAGCGCCATGGTCACCGAGCCGGCCCGGCCGTTGCCGATGGAAGCATCGTCGATGCGAGTGACCGGCAGCACGTAGGACGAGGCGCTGGTCAGGAAAGCCTCGCTGGCGGCCTTGGCCTCGGCCACCGTGAACGGCCGCTCGACCAGGGACAGTCCCAGTTCGGCAGCCAGTTCCAGCACCCGACGGCAGGTGACACCCCACAGGATGTCGTGGCTGCGCGGCCGGGTGACGAGTTGCTTGTCCTTGGTGACGATCCAGGCGTTGGAGGACGAGCCTTCGGTGACATAGCCGTCGTCGTCGACCTGCCAGGCGTCCTTGAAGCCGGCTTCGAGGGCGCGCTGTTTGGCCCAGGCATTGGGCAGCAGCGCCGTGGTCTTGATGTCGCGGCGGCGCCAGCGGATGTCGGGCACCGTCTTGACACCGATGCCCTCGACGCTGGCCGCCGGGTCAGGCGGGGCGACGCGGCGCGCAGTCATGATGACGTTGGGGACAAGGCCCGTGGGGAAAGGGGCGGCGTTGCGCGGCGCCGTGCCGCGGCTGATCTGCATGTAGACGATGCCGTCCCGGATGCGATTGCGCCGGATCACCTCGCGGGCGACGACGCCCAGCGCCGGGCGCGACATCGGCATCAGGATACCGAGTTCGCCCAGCGAGCGTTCCAGCCGATCCAGGTGGTAGGCTTCGTCGATCAGGCCGCCGCCATAAACCAGCACGACTTCATAAATGGCGTCGGCGAACTGCAACCCGCGGTCCTCGGCCGGCATCGCCGGTTCGGACAGCGGCCGATAGCGGCCGTTGACATAAGCGATGCGGGACATGACAGCGGTTCGCTCTCGGGGCAGTTGCGGGGGCCGACAGGCGCGGCGGCGCATCGTGGCCATCGGCGGTTTCAGGGTCAAGCCAACAATGGCCGTCCCACAGGATTGCCGCGACATTCAGTCCATTTTGTGCTTATATGACAACTATGTTGTGTTCAGGATAACGGTCCGGGCCGGGACCGTTCCGCGCTGGGTTGCCGATGGCAATGGGCGAGATCACCGATAAGGGATTGCCGGGGCGTTGCAGGTTGCCCCGGTCATGGGCCGATTCATTCGACAGCCGCCCCCTATCGCTTCTCGCGGTTCCTGTGACCCGCGTCACTGGCGGGAAACAACGGATCGGGTAGGGTTCCGACAGTGAATAGGGCCCTTTTGGGTTTCAATTGTTCAAGGGATGGCGCAAATGACGGCGATAAGCGGCATGGGGATTGGAACGGCTGGCACTTCGGCGGTCGCACCGGCTGTCTTGACGGCGAGCGGCGATTCGGTTCGCCTGCCTGAGGGCATCGAGCTTCAGGACGCGGCCTTTTCGCGGGTCGGTTCCGACCTGGTGGTGCGCAGCGCCGATGGCGAGAGCGCCGTGGTGCGCGGCTTCTTCGCGCATGCCGAACGGCCGCAGCTGCTGTTCGAAGGCGGCGACAAGCATGTAGCCGGCGATACCGCCGCCAGGCTAGCCGGGCCGCTGGCCCCGGGCTAGGTGGCGCAGGCCGGACCGGCGGCCAACCTGGGCGAGCCCATCGGCAAGGTCGAAAGCGTCGGCGGCACGGTTACCGTGACGCGCACCGACGGCAGCCGCGCCCAATTGGACGTCGGCGATCCGGTGTTCCAGGGCGACATCCTCGAATCGGCGGCCAAGGGCGGCGTCGGCATCGTGCTCGCCGACGAGACGACCTTTTCCATGGGCCCGGGCGGGCGCATGGTCTTGGACGAGATGATCTACGATCCGGGCACGCACCAGGGCAACATGGCCATCTCGGTGCTGCAGGGCATTTTCACCTTCGTCAGCGGCAATATCGCCAAGACCGATCCGGACGCCATGGTGCTGGAGACGCCGGTCGCCACCATCGGCATCCGCGGCACCCAGCTCGGCTTCAAGATGGTCGACGGACGGATGGAGATCGTCAACCTGCCGCATCCGGACGGCACCCTGGGCGAGATCGTGGTCAGCAACGCCGGTGGCGTGGTGACCCTGAACTTCCAGTATCAGGGTGTGAACATCCTGAGCCTGAACGTGCCGCCAAGCCAGCCCTTCACCTATTCGCAGCAAGGCATCGTCGACCTGTTGGGCCCGGCCCTGGCCTTCCTGCCGCAGACGGCAGGCGCCAACACCTTCGGCGTCGAGCCGCAAGGCAAGACGGCGGCCAGCGGGGTCGAGACCGACCTCGACACGGCGGCCGGCGGCGACGACGGCAACAACAACGACAGCCCACCGCCCCCACCGCCCGGCGGCGGTCTGCCGGAGAAACTGGCTGCGACGGTGGTCGCCATCGATTCCGGCATCGTCGTCGGCCCCGACGAAGCCACCCTGGCGGCGGAAGAAGAGACTGCCGCCGCACCGGACGAGGAAGAGCCAACGGATGAGCCGCCCCCCGAGGAGATCATCGATCCGCTGCTCCTCCTCGACCTCGACATCGAAGGCGGCGACGGCGACGACACGATCGTCGGCGCCAACGGCAATGACAATCTTCGTGGCGTCGGCGGCGTCGACAACCTATCGGGCGGCGCCGGCAACGATACCCTGAACGGCGGTGCCGGCAACGACACGTTGAATGGCGATACCGGCAACGACACGCTGATCGGCGGCGCCGGCGATGACATCGTCAACGGCGGCACCGGCGATGACATCGTCAACGGCGGCACCGGCAATGACACGATCATCGCCGGCAGCGGCAACGGCAATGATGCCTATGACGGCGGCGCCGATTCCGACACACTCGTCTATACCAGTACCACCCAGGGTATATTC
Organism: Asaia bogorensis; assembly: GCA_945878455.1. Taxonomy (GTDB): domain Bacteria; phylum Pseudomonadota; class Alphaproteobacteria; order Rhodospirillales; family CAMCUA01; genus CAMCUA01. The sequence continues at coordinate 24,161 of CAMCUA010000016.1, forward strand.
GTCACGCTCGGCGGCGAAGAGGGTAATGTTGGCTTCGCCGAGGGCGCCGAGATCAATTCAGACACCATTACGGGTATCGAAAACCTCATCGGCGGCTCAGGCAACGACCACCTGGAAGGCAACAGCCCCGTTGTCGTCGCGGCAGGCGTTCTTGGACCGGGCGCGCCCGAGAACCTCAACGACAGCATCGCCACGGCGGTCAACATTCCTCGTTCCGCCTTCGGCATCGCTCCGACGCTGGAAGTCGGCAATGACGATCTGCCCCGTGTGCGCATCGAATCCACCATTGGTGCTTTCACCGATTCCGACGTGTACGCCGTCACCTTGCAGGCCGGCGAAGTCCTGACCATGGATATCGATTACGGTCAGTCGCAAGGCGTACCCATGGACAGCGTGCTAGGCATCTACACGGCTGCAGGCACGCAACTGGGCATTACCGATGACAACGACATATCCCTCGGCGGCACCGGCAGCATCCACCCACATGACTCCTTTCTGACCTTTACCGCCACGACCGCCGGCACCTATTACGTCGCCGTTACCTCCTTCTCCAATTTCAGTCAGCTCAATCCTGCCGGTGTCGGAAGCTACGCGGGCGATTACGTGCTGCAGCTGAGCATCACGCCGACCGGCAGTTCCACCGGCTTCGGCACATCTCCACAGACCATCCTCGACGGCGAAGCCGTGTTCGGCGGCGGCATCACGGGCGACAACGTGATCTCCGGCGGCGCCGGCAACGACACCATTTTCGGCCACGGCGGCGACGACGACCTGTTCGGCGACGCCGGCGCCGATTTCATCGCCGGCGGCAGCGGCGACGACACGTTGACCGGTGGCG
>CAMCUA010000017.1 GCA_945878455.1 Asaia bogorensis
GCCCCGGAAACCGCGACGCCGCCATTGCCGCCTTCCGGTTCCGCTTCGCTCCACCTACAGCCGGCAATGGCCAGGGAGGAAGCAATGCACTAACATTCAACCCGGACCACCTAATGGGGGCCGATCAGAGATCTTTGCCTATTATTGCGGGCCGCCATCGAATTCTGAATTGGCAGTGCGCACCAAGGCTGCGGTCGAACACTGGATAGACATTCGCGAATTGAGTGATGACGATGCAGCGCGTCGGATCGGCGCGGATGGCATCGATGTGCTGGTCGATATCAATGGCCACACGCGTGATTCCCGAACAGGTGTCTTCGCCCGTCATCCGGCCCCTGTGCAGGTGAATTGGCTGGGCTATCCAGGGACGATGGCCTCGCCTTACCATCACTACATCATCGCCGACGGCTGGATCGTTCCTGAAGGATCGGAAATCTTCTATTCGGAAAAGGTCGCCCGACTTCCGTGCTACCAGCCCAATGACCGCAAGCGGCAGATCGCGCCGGAGCGTCCGACACGTCCAGCCGTCGGACTCCCCGACGACGCTTTTGTTTTTTGCTGCTTCAACGGCACCCACAAGATCACGCGCCCAACCTTCGATCGTTGGTTGGAAATCCTGAACCGCGTTCCAAGTAGTGTCCTGTGGTTGCTGGAATCATCGAAGGAAACCATGACCCGCCTGGCGGACTATGCCGAACGAAAGGGAGTGGCCCGCAGCCGCATCGTTTTTGCGCCGAGGGAAAGAAATCCGGTGCACTTGGCGCGTTATCCCCTGGCTGATCTGTTTCTCGACACCGCCCCCTACGGTGCGCATACCACAGCATCGGACGCGCTTTGGATGGGCGTTCCTGTCCTCACCCTCTCGGGGCGGAGTTTTGCTTCACGGGTTTGCGGCAGCCTCGTACGCTCGGCCGGGCTCGCCAATCTTGTCGTTACCCGTCCCGGAGACGATGTCGAGCGTGCCATCGCGCTGGCCAACAACCGGACGGAAATTGAAGCGTACAAAGCCAAGCTGGAGGCCGGTCGCCATACATGTACGCTATTCGATACCGATCTGTTGGTCAGGCACCTGGAGGAGCTCTATCGAACCATGTGCCGCGATCACCATATGGGGCGTGTGCCCGCACCGGAACTGCATAATCTTGACGCATATCTAGATGCCGGAATCGACCACGATCATGAGACAGATGAACTCCTGGGCCAGGAAGAGTATCGCGAGCATTACAAGAAAAAGCTTTCACGTCTGCACCTTGCGCGACCAATTGCGCCCGACAATCGACTGTGGACGGTGAAGGATATTACGAGCCTCGAAGGCTCGCCGCGGCGGACGGCCTGAATCGACATTAATGCGGCTGAGCCCACAACGAAACTGGCCGATCGTGGCTCAGCCCAATTTCTGGATCATGCCGGCTGCGGCCTTCACGGCTTGCACCGGTCCGGATATCCGCCCTTGATGCAATACAGCGAAATAGCGGCTAGCAGTGCCACCCTGAATCGACGATGACCAAGCATAGGCGCGTTGGGCGATCGGGTGGCCTTTGAGATCGAATACATGGACGATGCCGTCCCAATGGGCCTTCTTATCGCCCACAGCAACAATCTGTACCGACTGGACATGGGTAGCCGCCCCACCATGCTGGGATTCGATGACCCGCTTGAGCTGATCGGAAGCAACGTCGCTCATGGTCGTCCTATCTAGAAGTTTTCCGAGCGATGGTTCACCAGGCCAATCTTGCCAGATCGGACCATGAATCCATCTCCGCCGGCTGGTAACACAAGTGAGCCGAACAACGTCGCTTTCCCAACAAAATAGATCTGCCGAAAAGACGTTTTCCGTTCAGCAGGAAACGCGGCACGGGCTGACGATTGCCGGGGCAAGGTGAGCATCCGAATTGGCATCACTCTTGATCCAGATCAATACTAACACTGCGCCCAAAATCTATCTTTCTCCACGAATATCGACACCCAGGAGGGAAACGATGTCCGTTGGTGAAATAGCTTACCTGCTTCTTGTCCTTGCCGCGATGGCCGGATTTGCTGGCGTTCTCGCGTGGTCGGCTAATCGCGGGAGGAACAGCTTCGATCAGGATAGATAGCAACGACAAACACTGCCCCTTCGTTAAGGCAGCCGGCGACAGGCTCAGGTCATCACCAGTCCACCGTCGACATGAAGGGTCTGTCCGGTCATGAAGCGGCTCCAATCGGAGGCGAGAAAGAGCACCGGCCCAGCCACATCATCCGGCGTTGCGATACGCCGAAGGGGCGTCTGTGCCACGATGGCGTCTTTGACATCCTCCTTGGTTGCGCGGCTGGCGTCGGTTGGATAAACCAGTCCGGGCGCCACGCAATTGACGCGTATGCCGAGCGGCCCCAACTCCATGGCCAAATTGCGGCTGAACCCGATCAGGGCGGATTTCGCGGTGGTGTATTCGTGATAGGGGATTGTCGGGCGCGCCACCAGATCGCTGGCGATATTGACGATGCTGCCGCCCGTCTGCCGTTGCATGGCCGGCAGTACCTCCTTGCACAAGTGATAGGTGGAAAACAGTGCTCCATCGAACTGACTTGCATAGTCCTGCCACTCGGTATGCCAAAACAGCCGGCGCGCCTCAGGATCGAAGACATAGGGTTTGAAGGCATTGTTAACGAGGACATCGATCCTGCCGAAGGTCTCTATCACATTGCCGACCAAAGCTTGAATGGCCGGTGCGGACAAAACATCCGCCTGCACGGCTACCGCATCGCCCCCCGCTGACCGACAGGCCGCGACCACGGCTTGTGCCGCCGCCTCATTCCGTAGGTAGTTGACCACGACGGTGGCGCCTTCGACGGCGAAGGCCCGTGCGATTGCTGCCCCGATGCCGCGGCTGGCACCGCTGACGATGACGACCCTGTCCTTAAAATGCATGGATGCACACGACGCTATTGCGGGATCAGGTCGGAGCTGACCACCTGGGAAATGTCGATGGCATTCTGAATCAACCCCAATGCCTTGAAGGTCGTTGCCGCTTTCTGCAACGGTTCCAGGTCGAAGTGACCGAGGCCGCGCTTGGCTGTCGTCTCCGAAATGCTTGATGCGTTGCGCAGCTTGATGATACCCAGATTGATGGCCTCGTCCTTGCCGTTGATCGCCCGTGTGACGGCGATTTTTGCCGCCTCCTCGGGGTTTTCGATCATCCAAGCGGCGCTGTCGCGATAGGCCGCCAGGAAGCGGCGCAGCACCTCCTTGCGCTTTTGATAGCCTTCCTCGGTAACGACGAAAAAGTCGCTGGGTACGTTCAGGTAGTCCTTCACTTCGATGACATTGAAGTCTTTCAGACCCTTTTCCAACCCAACAAAAAGTCCGGTGTCGGTTGCCGCGGTCGCATCGACCTGTCCTTGCATTACCGGGGCGAAATTGAGCAGGCCGGTCACTTGCACGGTCACGTCCGCTTCGGTCAAACCGACCTGATGCAACAATACCTGAAGATTTTGTCGCGTACCGCTGGCCAGGCTGTAGACGCCGATGGTCTTTCCCTTAAGGTCGGCGGGCTTGGCGATATTGCGGCTTTTCAGGGCGACGACGTTGAACACGTTTTGCGGATAGATGTTATAGATGGCGCGCAGCTTCTCGCCTTTGTCGAGGGCCGCGAAAAAAGAGCCGGGATCGGTAAAGGCAATATCGGCGGTGCCAGCCAACAGGTTGCGGATGGCATCACCCCCGCCGTTGCCGGGCACGTAGCCGAGATCGATGCCCTTGGACTTGAAAAATCCCTTGTCCGGTTCGGCCAGTAGATTGGTGATCTCGCTGATCGGCTGGCTCCAGCCACCAACAGTTAACTTGTCCAATTGTTGGGCATGCACGCCATTCGCTGGGCCGACCGACAGTAGTACGGCAATCGTCAGGACAGCGGCAGAACGCAGCATCGTTTTGATCATGGTTCAGTCCCTTTCTGATGGCGGCGGAGTGCCCACCGCTCGATGAATAATGTGGCTTGGTAAAAGGCCATGCCGATGACGGTGATGATCGCCAGAAGCGCGAACATCTGCGGTGAATCCATCATTCCCTGCGAAGCGATGATCATCGCGCCCAGACCCGCCCGCCCTGCGATGAACTCGGCGACCACAGCACCGACCAGCGCCAGTACGACTGCCACGCGCAGCCCTGCCAGGATCACCGGCATTCCAGCCGGAATCTTCAAGCGCAGCAGGGTTTGTATGGGCGTTGCCCCCAGCATGCGGAACAACTCGCGCTTTTCCGGGTCGATGTGATGGATGCCGGTAACGGTATTTTCCAGCAACGGAAAAAAGCAGATCAACGCGGTGATCGCCACGGTCGACGTCATGCCGAAGCCGAACCAGACGATGAACAGCGGCACCAATGCCAGCTTCGGCACCACTTGGCTGGCGATGATGTACGGATAGAGCACTTGGCGCAGGGCAGCGTTTTCCCCGAGCACGATCCCACAGAAAAATCCGACGGCACAACCGATCGCCAGTCCCAGAATCATCTCCGCACTGGTGATCCAGATATGCGGCAGCAGATATCCGCTCGACAGTCCGCTCCACAAGGCCTCTAGGACGGCTGACGGTGCTGGCAATACCAGCGCCGATATCTGCAACAGGACGCATGCCGCTTCCCATCCGGCCAGTACCAGAATGAACAGCCCCGCGGTACAAAGGCGTCGTCCCATCATGGCGTATCCATCGCTTGGTGGGTTTCCCGACAAAGCTGATTGAAGCGCGGGCTGTAGCGGATCTCTGGGTCGCGCGGTCGGGGCAGATCGACGGTCAGGGTGTGGCGGAATCTTCCCCGTTCCATGACGGCGACGCGGTCGGCCAAATAGATGGCCTCGCCGATATCGTGGGTAACGAACAGCACGGTTGTGCGGCGCAGTTGGCACAGACGCAGCAGGTCGATCTGCAATTCCTCCCGGGTGATGGCGTCGAGCGAGGCGAAGGGTTCGTCGAGCAGCAGCACCAACGGTTCGACAATCAGCGCGCGTGCGATGGCCACACGGCTCTGCTGCCCGCCGGACAATTCCAAGGGATAGCGTCTGGAATAGGCTGTCAGTCCGACCAATGCCAAAAGCTCTGCGGCATTGCGCCGGTCCGCCTCCCGCACCCTGCGTTTAAGCGATATCGGCAGCAGCACGTTGTCGAGCACACTTTCCCATTCGAGCAGGGTCGGCGTCTGAAAGACGAAGCCGACCTTGGAACTCGGCTCCAGCACGGGCGCTCCCTGAATGAAGACAGCGCCCGATGTCGGTTTGAGCAACCCGGCGGCGACCTTCAAGAAGGTGGTCTTGCCGCAACCGCTGCGCCCGACCAGGCAATGAAATTCGCCTTCGCCGATGCTCCAATCGACTTGATCGACAATGATCTCGCTCTCTGTGCCGCTGCGATAGGCATAGGTCGCACCCGTGATATCCACAAAGCTCATCGCTGCATCTCAATCGGCATAGGGTGCCAGTTCCTCGGCGGCGATCTCGGTTGAACGGTCGATCCCGACCATGGTGATCAGGTCCAGCAGGTTGAATCGTCCGTCGTGGTGCCAACCGGCCTCCGGCGCGGTCATGTCGCCCAGGGCACAAATGCGGGTGACTCCGGCGTCACCCAATAGGGCTCCGATCCGATACAAATCCTGGGGCGGGGCGGCGAGGCCGACGGTCTGCAGATAGGCACGGAAGGGGGCAAGGCGCGGTATCGCATCGGCCAGTGCATCGACCGCAACCACGCGGATCGTGCGATTGAGTCCGCTGGGCGCCAAACCCTCCGGCTCCTCGACATGGACGACGCTCCACGCCCCTGCCGCATCGTGCCATATCTGGCGGTCGACCTGCGTCAGCGACTTTGTTTCTTCGGCATTGCGCCAGGCGGCGACGTTGCCGGATTCGTTGAACGACAGGCGGCGGCGCGGAAACTTGTGTTCGAAGGCCGCCAGTTCGTGTGCCAGATATTGGGAAAATTCCCGTGGCGACGTTCGGCCGCCGCGTTCGACAAAGAAAACCTGCGGCGAATAGCAGCCTTGCTGGTCGTAGCGAACCACGTCATGGGCGGCCCGGTGGGCAATACCCCATACTTTGCGCGGGTCCAATGCCTCACGCGCGATCATGCCGAAGCTGATCTTATGGCCAAAGCCCAGGAATCTCGTGGTTGCGGGAACCCGGTTACGGATTTGTTCGAGCGCGTTGACGCCACCGTAGGCCAGCACCAGATCGGCCTGGCGCAGTAAAGCGCGCTCAGGTGCTTCGTCGCCCCCCTTCCACCAAACCACGGCGAGGCAGTCGGCAAGCCGGGGGTCGATCTCGCCCAGCACCTTGGCAAACCAGCCGGCGAACAGCGGTTCCGCGCTCGCTACCTTGCCAATGCTGCCGGCCTTCACTAACAGGCCGGCAATCAGACTCCACAGCGGCAGGCCCGGCACGTTGCCGGCCCAAATGTGCACCATGACATCGGGACCGACGGCCTTGACGACGCCGCCCTTCACCGTCGGCTGGAAGCTGTCGAGCATCTGCGGATTGGCGAAATCCTCGGCGACGAAGCGGTGCAGTTCGGGGGCGCGAAAGGTCTTGAGGTAACCGGTCAGACCCAGCCGTATCATCTCCGCGTCATAGCCGGTAACCCGTGGCAGCAGTGCTTCCATCTTGCGCCGCCAAGGATCGCTTCGATCGAGCAGCTGGCCGATGGCCCGGTCGATCGTGGCGACTATCTGCCCGGTGGATAGCCCCTTCAAATAGCTGGCGCGTGCCTGTCGTATCCGCTCCGCCAGGGCAAAGATCTGCGCCTCGTCGAGCGCCGGAACGGCGACCTCCAGCGGCTCACCGCCATATCCGAAGGTCAAGGTGCGCCAAGCCACCGCATCGGCGGCCAGTCCAGGCAGATGTCCTGCGGTCTCTGGCATGGCGCTATCCTTGTGCCGCCAGCAGGAAGTCTTCGACAGCCATCGAGCATCCCTTGGCTTCCGCCCCATCGGCCCGGCCGAGTAGAAGAAAGCCACCGTCGACTTCCACCCCGGCATCCTCGGTCAGGATGGTCGAAACCATGTTGAAATGGGCAAGGTCGCAATGGACCAGCAGGCCGACCGTGCCCTGCCGCACCTCAGCGCCGGTCAAGGGGTCGACGGCCCGCGTCCTGATCCAATGCGGGCCGGACTTTACCGAGGGGCAGATATCGTTGCCAGAATCGTAGAACTGCGTGCTCAGTTCCGTCATGCCGTACATGTTGATGCAGTGCCGGCGCGGCACGCCCAATGCTGCTGACAGCTGGCCATAGAATTCTTCCGAAGGCATATCGCGCGTCTGGCCTTTGAATCCGCCGGTATCGAGCAGCCAGCTGCCTTCCGGCAGTGCGAAGGTTCGATGGCATCGCGCCAGCGAGTCCAGAAGAGGGACGAAGCCATAGCTGGCGCCCAACAGCGCATAGGGCTCGCCGGTCGTCTCGGCCCGCTCCAATTCGCTCAGCAGACGTGCTTCGTCCAAGCCATTCTCGCCGATCAAATAATGGCTCTGCGGCGTGCCGAAGTTGTGGACGGCCAGTCCCAGATAGTGCGCCAAGGACGAATGGGGCATTGCTAGTTCGTTTGGAAACAGCACCCCCATGCGGATGCGCTCGCGCCCGGCCATGACACGGTTGCGAAAATTCGTGGCCATCGAGGTGTCGTAGACTTTCAAGGTGGTATAAAAGCTTTTACCCCGCACGCCGCCCCGCGTCGTTCCGCTGGTCATGAACACCCGTTGAGCCGCCTCCGGCGGGCGACAGCAAAGTGTCAGATCCTTAAAGGCGGCAATCGGTACAGCCGGGATGTCGCGCCAGGTCCGGACGCTGCGCACCGTCCGCCCGCGTTGCGTGGCGAAGCGGCGGAATAGCAGATTGTGTTCGAACTGATAGGCGAACAGCCGCAGCGCCAAGCGGTCGAATGCCGCCTCGGTGGCGTCCTGGCTGGCGATGAAGGCCGTCAGTTCCGCGATGATCTCTGCTTCCGACAGCACCAATCCCACCTCTGCGCTCGAACCCTGGTCGGGCCGGACGATCCGCTGACTGACCGTGCAAGGAAGGAAAGGGGGTCAATAGACCCCAACGTCCCGCATCCCTACGCCGGCATGACCCGGATCAGGTTCGGAGGGTCACCGCGTTGCCTGGACTGCTTTGGTATTCCGGGCCGGCGGAGTCTCAGCCCTCTAACAGGGCACCCCTGGGAACAAGCCGAACTCTAGGAGACGGGTTAGGTTGGGTCAAGGGATGCCGCCTGCATCGCCACGCAATTGACCCGCAACGGCTATCGGACGTATTCTAATCGTCAGAAAGAACGCCGTTCTGTTAAGTAGACTGAAAGGATAGTCGAGATGGCAGTTCAGGAAGCGGTCAGGTCGCTCAGCATCAAGCCGTTCGGGCAGCACGTTGGCGCCGAAGTCATCGGCGTCGATCTCAGCAAGCCACTTGCTCCGGAAATCCGCCGCCAGTTGCGCGACGCCTTGGTGAAGCACATCGCCCTGGTCTTTCGCGATCAGCATTTCGATCAGGACAGCTACGTTGAGGCGGTGCGCAATTTCGGCAAGCCGGTACCGCAGAACTTCGCCGACGATCGCCTGGAAAACCCGCATGTCAGCTTGGTGTCGAACACCATCCCGGGCAAAGGCGGCAAGCGCGTCTATCATGCCGACTATTGGCACACGGACCATACCAATCGCCAGGAGCCGCCGTGCTTCACCTCGCTCTATGCCGTCGAGGTGCCCGTTTCCGGCGGTGGCGATACCGGCGTATTGAGCACACGCATTGCCTACGAGAAGCTGTCACCCGCCATGCGCAAGCGGGTCGAAGGTCTGCGCAGCGTCAACGTCTATTCGGGCAGCGCAGCGCGAAACACCTCGCACAAGGCGGAGACCCTGAAGCGCGCCGAGGCGGACAATCCGGCGGTGCATCCGCTGATTCGCCTCAACCCCGACAACGGCACCAAGGCGATCTATCTGCACCAGGGCAAGCTCGAGCAGTTCGAGGGCATGACGCCCGAACAAAGCCAGGACCTCGTCGGCGAACTGATGCAGGAAGTGGTGAAGCCTGAATACATCTACCGCCACAAATGGCGGAAGGGCGATTTTATGATCTGGGACGACCGGGCCAGCATGCATCAGGCCTATTCAGACTATGACCTGAACGAAACCCGCACGCTGCATCGGATCATCGCCGAACCGCAAAGGCCTGCCTGAGACCGTCATGAGACGGGGCGGGCCAGTCCGCCCCAGGTCTTCCATTCCGGGATGGGCGTCGGCACCGTCTCGCCAGCAAAGTGAGCCTTCAGGTTTCGGATCACCAGGTCGAGCATGGCGCTCTGCGCCCGCGACGACCGGCCGCCGAGATGCGGCGTGATGACCACATTGCTCATATCGAAAAGCGCTGGCGGCACGGTGGGTTCGCCCTCGACCACATCCAACCCGACACCGCCGATGCGATGGGTGCGCAGCGCATCGATCAGTGCCGTCGTGTCGACCACGCTGCCGCGTGCGACATTGACCAGATAGCCGTTGGCGCCAAGCGCCTCGAGCACGTGGGCATCGACGATATGATGCGTGCCCTCGTCGCCAGTGCAGGCCAGCACCAGAAAGTCGGAAGCCTCGGCCAATTCCACCACGTCCTTGCAATAGCGGTAGGCGACATCCGGACGCGGCCGACGGGCGTGATAGGCGACCGTCATGTCGAACGCCAGGCTTGCCCGGCGGGCGATCTCACTGCCGATCTGCCCCAGGCCCAGGATTCCCAACCGGCCGCCCAGCATGGTCGGTAGTTGGGCGCGGGCGCTGGCCCATTCGCCGCGCCGTACCGCGCTATCGACCTGAGGTATGCGCCGTACCGCTGCCATGAGCAGAGCGATGGCATGTTCGGCGACGAAAGGAGCAATGACCCCGGGACTGTGGGTGACCACCAGCCGCCGCCGTTGCATGTCCGCCAGGTCGAGCTTGTCGTAACCAACGCCGTTGCAGCACAAAATTTCCAGCTTTGGTAACGCGTCAAGCAGTTCACGGCCCGGCTTCTGCGAACTGCTGATCAGCACCGCACGTACGCCAGCGATCCCGCCGTTGGCCATCGTCTTGACCAGATCGTCGTTGGTCGGCGTGCAATGGACGTTGAAGAATTCTCCGAACTTTTTCAGATACTCGGCGTTGACGATCAGGTTGGTGATAAGAAGTTCGGGCTTCATGGCGCGCTCCCTGCATGCACGGCCTGTTTCCACAAATGGTAGGGTAGCCCCGATGCATCTGGCAATGTGAGAACGCAATGTCGGTTCGCTATCGCCTGCGCCGGCTTGCCGCGCTGGTGCCCCGGTATCGGCTGGACTAGCATCCCGTCGGCGCGAACCACACATGAACGCCACCCCCAATTCCGCAGGAACCTGCCGCCATGGACCTTGCTTACCTCGCGACGCCGGCTCTCGTCCTCGACCGCGGGCTCCTGCTGGCCAACGGCCGGCGCATGACGGAACGGCTGACCCAATTCGGCGTGCCGCTCCGGCCGCACGTCAAGACCGTGAAGTCGGTGGCGGTCCTGCAGGCGGCCTTCGGGCGTCTGCCCCAGGCGATCACGGTTTCCACCCTGGCCGAGGCGGAATACTTTTTCGCCGCCGGTATCGCCGATATTTTTTACGCGGTCGGCATCGCCCCGGCGAAGCTCGACGCGGTGGCGCGTCTGATGGCGGCCGGCGCCGACATGAAGATCGTCCTCGATAGCCTCGAAGCGGCCCAGATGACCGCAGAACGCGGCCGCGCCCTGGGTGTCCGCTTCAAGACCTTGATCGAAATCGACTGCGACGGCCACCGGGCGGGCGTCAAACCAGACGATCCGGTCGCGGTTGCTATTGGGCGCTTGCTCGATGGCGATGCCGGCACCGCCCTGGCCGGCGTCATGACCCATGCCGGCGCCTCTTACGACTGCCGATCCGAAGCCGCCCTGATCGCCATGGCGGAACAGGAACGCGCCGCCGTTGTCGCGGCCGCCGCAGCGCTGAAGGGGGCGGGTATCGCCTGTTCCATCGTCAGCATGGGCTCGACGCCGACAGCGCTTTTCGCCCGCCATCTGGACGGCATCACCGAAGTCCGCACTGGGGTTTATCTATTCCAGGACCTGGTCATGGCCGGCATCGGCGTTTGCCGGCCCGAAGACATTGCGCTCTCCGTACTTGTGACGATCATCGGCCATAATAAGGAGAAAGGTTGGGTCATCACCGATGGCGGCTGGATGGCGCTGTCGCGCGACCGCGGCACGGCGGCGCAGCCGGTGGATCAAGGTTATGGATTGGCCTGCGACCTGGCCGGTCGGATCGTCTCCGGGCTGCGTGTCGAAGCGGCCAATCAGGAGCACGGCATCATTGCCGCCCGCGATGGCGCCAGCCCCGACTTGGCCCGCTTTCCCATTGGTGCCAGGCTGCGAGTGCTGCCCAACCATGCTTGCGCCACGGGTGCGCAGCATCGGGCCTACCACGTTGTGGATGGCGGTCTCGATGTTGTCGCCACCTGGGAACGGATGGGCGGCTGGTAGGTCTCTATCCGCTGGCGTGGTTTGTCTATAGATTTTCCCTCTTGGGTTTGCGATCTGCCGAGGCGTGTCGCCGTTGGAAGTCAGAAAACCCACGAGGTATCTCTCCAGATGCGTCGCTTGCCGCCGATGAATTCAGTTCGTGCATTCGAGGCTGCCGTTCGGCTGAGAAGCTTTACGGCGGCAGCGAACGAACTCGGGGTTACACAGGGGGCGATCAGCCGGCAGGTCAAGGTTATCGAGGCCTTCCTCGGGGTCCGGCTGTTCAAGTCGGCGGGGCGCGGTCTGGTGCCGACGGAGCGTGCCAGTACTTATGCGCTGGAGCTGCGCGCTGGCCTGGATCGCATGGGCCTGGCGACCGAGGAAATGATCGAGCCTGTCGCCGCGACGGTGCTGCGGGTCAATTCGATCCAGACCTTCGCTTCCCGATGGCTAGTGCCGCGTCTGCCGGCATTTCAGGCACTGCATCCGGGAATCGATGTGCGCATCGGCATTTCCGGTGCACCCATCGAGCAGCTGTCTGATCCCTTCGACATCGTGTTCCGGCGTCACAACATGCGGTTTCCGGGCTACGAGTGCCGGCCGATCATGGATGACTACTGTCTACCGGTTTGCGCGCCCGACATTGTCGCCCGCGAGCCGTTGGATAGCTTTGCCGATCTGCGCAAGCACACTTTGCTCTACCACAACAAGTTCACCGGCCTGTGGGAACAATGGCTCAGCCTCGCCGGCATTCCTGAAGATCGTCAACCAAAGCGGCTGCGTTTCGAAAATCTCTATATGGCCTTGCAGGCGGCCAGCGATGGCCTGGGCCTAGCACTGGCACCCATACGGCTGATCGAGGGTGAACTCTCCCGTGAACGGCTGATCGCGCCTTTCCGCGCGCCGGTTGTTTCCTGCCAACCCATTGAAGTGCTCTATCCATCCTTTCAGGGCGGCAGCGGACGCACCCAGGCCTTTGTCAGTTGGGTGTTCGATCAAGCGCGTTTGGCCCCCGATGTTGCCATGGAACATTCCGCTTGATCGCGGCTTACGGCGGTCATTCATGAGTTTTTCTCATAGAAGTGGCCGCATAGTGCTTGGACGCGCTCTGCGCCCGGACATACCATCCAATCGAAGAGCGAGGAAATAGCCTACGCAAGATGGGCTGCATCGCTCCCGCCAACTAACATCTCAGGGGAGGTTGCCATGACCAATAGCCGAAGATTTCCTGCGGATCGGATGACGACGGCCGCTGCGGCCGTCGCTGTCGGCCTTTTGGCGGCCATGCCGCTGCCGGCCGCTGCTCAGTCGCAAGTCACGGGCAAGTGGATAACGGTGGTGATGCCAGCCGAGCCGCCCAATCTCGATGGCTGTATGTCGAGCAGCACACTGCAAGGCAGCGTGCTCAAACAAAACATCGTCGAATCGCTCCTGCAGAAGGCTGCTGACGGCGAACTCAAGCCGCGCTTGGCAACATCCTGGGAACGCATCGATGACAGCAACTGGCGTTTCAAGCTGCGCCAGGGCGTCACCTTCCACGATGGCTCCCCGTTCAATGCGGCGACCGCGAAGAAATCGATCGATCGTAGCCTCAGCAAGGCCATCGTCTGTTCCGACAGAACCAAGGGCTTTGCCGACCTCACCTTCGAAGTCTCGGCCGTCGACGATTACACCTTGCAGATCAAGACTGCCCGGCCGGACTCGATCCTGCCGATGCGCCTGGCTACGGTCGGCATCGTCGGGCCGAGCACGCCGGGTGAAAAGCTGGTGCTCGATCCGGTGGGAACCGGACCCTATGTTCTGGACACTTGGCAGTCCGGCACCCAGATACTGATGAAGCGCAACGAGAAATATTGGGGCGCCAAGCCGCAGGCGGACGGGGCCCGCTTTCTCTGGCGCTCCGATTCGGCCGTGCGTGCCGCAATGGTGAAGATCGGCGAGGCCGACATCGGCCATGCCATCGCCAGCGTTGATGCCAACGATCCGAGGTTGGATGTCAGCTACCTGAGTTCGGAAACCAACTATATCCGCATCGACACCTTCAAGCCGCCGCTCAACGATAAGCGGGTTCGCTTGGCGTTGAATTACGCCACCGACCGTAAAGCCCCCGTCGGCACGATCATGCCGAAAGGAACGCTGCAGGCCACCCAGATCGTCTTCCCGTTCATCCCAGGCCACAACCACGAGATTGACAAGAATCCCTATCCTTACGACCCAGCGAAGGCCAAACAATTCTTGGCCCAGGCCAAGGCCGACGGCGTTCCCGTCGAAACCGAGCTCCTGATGGTCAGCTATCCGGCCCAGTACGCCAATGCGGCCGAACTGATGGAGGCCATGCATTCGATGTTCCGGGCTGTCGGCTTCAATATCAAAATGATCTCGGTGGAGCCGGGCGCCTGGCGGGAATTCCAAAGCAAGCCCTTCAAGGAAGACCGTCAACCGCTGCTGTTCCAAAGCTCGCACGATAACAACTCAGGCGACCCTGTGTTTAGCTACGACAAGTTCGCATGCAGCGGCTCCAGTTCGATGCTTTGCGACCCTGTTTTCGATAGTTTGGTGGCCAAGGCCATCGGTCTTGGCGGCGAAGACCGAGCTAAAGGCTGGCAGGAAGTGTTCCGCTATTCCTATGAAGAAGCGGTTCCCGCCGTATTCCTCTATCACATGCTCGGCTATTCGCGGGTGAACCCGCGGATCAACTGGGTGCCCGATACCTCCACCAATCAGGAAATCCGTATCGCCGAAATTACCTTCAAGTAAGGCATGCCGGCCCGCTCCAGCACCATCATGGTGCCGGGGCAGGCCGGTTTATTCCTTTTTTCCAAGGAGCGCCGGTAAATGAATGTCATCGTCAAAAATCCAAAGATGAAGGTCGCCAAGCTGTCCCAATATTTCGGGGCTGAGATAACCGGCATCGATTTGCGCAATCCTGTTGACGACGCCACGCGCCAACAGCTCGTGGATATTCTCGAAGAGAATGTCGCCTTGGTCATCCGTGGCCAGGAATTTACCGCCACGCAGTTTCTCGCCGCCGCCGCCTTGTTTGGCGAGATCATGGAAGACCAGAACCGCAATTTCATCATCGATGGTCTGCCGCTGGTCAGCGTGCTGTCGAACCGCAACAAGAATAGCGAAGGTAAACAAGCGAAGGTGGCCTCCAACGCCACCTGGCATACGGATCATACCAATCAGGAACGTCCGCCGAAATTCACCACGCTCTACCCGGTGGAACTGCCGGACCGTGGCGGTGGCACGTCGCTCTACAACATGCGCATGGGCTTTGAGGAACTACCCGAAGACCTCCAGAAGCGCCTCCTTGGCATGAAGGCCAATACCTGCCTGCGCGGCAGCGCCGCGAAGAACGGCAACCCCGATACCATCAAGGCGCAGCAGGAAGCGAAGCGCCCCCTCACCGTGCAGCCCATCGTCCGCACCCATCCGGTGAATGGCAGCAAGGCGGTCTGGTTTCATCCGAGCAAGACCGAAAACATCATCGGCATGGGCCCCGAAGACACCCAGGAATTCCTGGCCGACCTGACGCAGAAGGCGATCAAGCCGGAGAAGGTCTACGTCCATGAATGGAAACTGGGCGACATGTTGATCTGGGACAACCGCTCGGCCATGCATAAGGCCGGATTCGATTACGACCCCAACCAGCACCGCATGCTCTATCGCATCCTGGTCCGCGGCGACCGGCCGGTCTGAACCCGCCGGACTGGCAGGTCCATCCCCTGGTCGGGGTGGCTTGCCAGTCGTTGGCGTTTGTGGCTCCCCGAGTTTCAATTGATCTTGCCACATCTCTTCTATTTGATGGCGTGAACAATGGGCCACCAAATACAACCGGTCTGCTTTTCTTGGGGGGATTGCCATGAACGATGTGCCATGGGCGCAAACGTCCTTGCCCGAATTGCCGGCGACGCCGACGCCCTCTCCCGTCGTCTGGCGCGGTCGGGGATCGGTGCTTCTGCTGCTGCTGAAGAACCTCGGTCTCAACATCGTCACGATGGGCTTCTATCGCTTCTGGGCACGGACCCGACTGCGCCGCTTTCTGTGGAGCAATGTGGAAGTGCTCGGCGATCCGTTGCTCTACAGCGGTACCGGCATGGAATTGTTCAAAGGCTTTCTGCGTGCCTTGGTCGTGATCGTGCCGCTGGGTGCGCTCGCCGTTGCCACCGATTTCATCCCCGATCCGATGTTGACGGCGGCGGCGAAAATTCCTCTGTACCTGCTTATCTTCTTTCTCATCTTCTTGGCTATGTAAAGCGCACGGCGCTATCGCCTGTCGCGCAGCACGTGGCGTGGCGTGCGCTTCGGCCTCGATGGCAAGGCGCAGGATTATGCTTGGCGGATGCTGGGGTGGACGTTGCTGAGCCTCGTCACACTGGGAATCGCCAATCCATGGGTTGCGGTCAAGGAACAGAAATACTTGATGGAGCGCACCTCGTTTGGCGACCGGCGCTTTAGCTTCGACGGTCGGGGCCGCGATCTGCTCAAGTCGTGGCTTCTGGTCTATGCCACCTTCGGTCTCGCGCTGTATTGGTATGCCGTGAAGCAGTTTCGCTACATGACGGATCGCACATCGTTGGGCGATGCGCGCTTCCAGTCAGCGGTGCGCTTCTGGCCCATCTTCGGGCGATTTCTGTTGTTCATGGCGACCGCGGTGCTCGCGGTGATTCTGATTCAGCTAATCATTGCGGCGGTTTTCGTTCAGCAAAATGGTTTAGAGCATGATGAACTGCAGGCCGTCATGGAGATGATGGCCCCGATCCTGCCCTTTCTTGCCATCATCGCGGTGGCTTTGTTCGGGCAATTGTTGATCTGTCCCATGGTTTATGTGCCCGTTCTCCGCCACGCTTGTGCGACGTTGAGCATCTCCAATGCAGCGTCGCTGGCATCCATTGCACAGTCGGCGCAATCCCTTCCGGCCACGGGCGAAGGTTTGGCCGATGCCTTCGATGTCGGTCTCACCTAGCGGGCTGCTGTCGGCGGCAGCGATACCCGGCCCGATACTATGACGGCAAGGTAGCCAACAGCAGACACGTCTTGTTGAGCCTCGATAGGCGCCGTCTGAGCATCACCACACCCAATGGCCAGGTCATCGACGTCTGGCCGCTCGATGAACTGGATAGCGTCGAGCGCGACGATACCGGGATGTTTCGGTTATGCCGCAGGGGCGACGCGGCGGTCATTCTTTGCGACGATGCGCGGTTAACCGCTGTCCTTCGCCATCGCTGTGGAACCGCGCATCCAACATCCAGATGGCCGAAGATCGTGGCATGGACCTGCGCGGCAACGGTCTCTGTTACCCTGTTCTTTTGGCTCGGCTTGCCGTTGGTGGCGCGCCACATCGCACAAGCCATGCCGCAGAACTGGGAAGTGGCGCTTGGCACGAACACCGCCGATCAGATCGTTTGGCTCTTGTCGCGCTCCGATAGACGCACCTGCGATGCGCCCCAGGGCCGCGCCGCGCTTAATCGCCTGTCGGACATGCTGACCGAGGTTACCCCGCCGCGCCTGCCCCTGAACGTGCGCGTCGTCGATAGCAAGATCGTCAATGCCCTAAGCCTGCCCGGGGGTGAAGTGCTGGTGCTGCGCGGCTTGCTGGATGAGGCCGAACATCCAAACGAGCTGGCGGCCGTTCTCGCCCATGAATGCGCCCACAGCGACCTCGCCCATCCGACCGAGATCGCCGTCAAAAGCGGCCTCGGTGCGCTGGCGGTGGGATTGTTGCTGGGCGACGTTTTGGGTGGGTCGATGGCGGTGGTGCTCGCCCAGACACTGGTCACGGCAAGCTACACCCGCGAGGTGGAAACCCAGGCCGATGAGCGGATGTTGGAAACTCTGCGCCGTACAGGGTTACGATCCGCACCGGCGGCGGCCTTCTTCGATCGACTGGTGCAGCAGGCGGGCGATGTCAGCGGTCCGTTCGCCATGCTCAGTACCCATCCGCCCGATACGGTCCGCGCCGAACGGCTGCGTCAGGCCGTACCGCTCGGTGCCGATGCGCTGAACGAGACGGAGTGGCAGGCCCTGAAGGCCATTTGCGTCCTGCCTCGGTAGGGAAACCGCTCTTCCGGGCCCGTACCTCGACCGACATCGCCGGCACCGGCCTCGTCCTCTGCGATGGCAACATGCCGGTGACGACCGGCTACAAAGTGCTGCGCACCGTCGGCCAGTATTGCCCGCCTGGCCGGCCGACAGGTTCGGCATCCTGGTGCCGCATTCCGATCGAATCGTGCCATTGGCTGAGTCCTTGCGCCGCGCCTGTTTCGAGCCATGCTTGATCGATGGCCGGGATATCTTCCTGAAGGCTAGTGTCGGTGTGGTTCACTCGACGGACACGGTTGCCAACGCCTCAGTCATATCGAGTGCGGCGGAATCGGTGGAACAGATCGATTTCCTTGCCGAACAAGGCTGCAACGTCGGGCAGGGTTACTTCTTTTCGCGGCCACTCAATGCGAAGGGCTTTGCGCATTTCGTCGGTCTGGAAGCCAAGTAAGCGGCGCGAGTCTCTGCCGGCTTCGGTTCAGGCCACCCGCGTCAGCAACGGCTTGCCGGCGAAGTGAGCGTCCAAATTCCGTCGCACCAAATCCATGAAGGCGTGAACCGCCTCCCTGGAGCGACCGCCCAGGTGTGGGCTGATGATCAAGTTCGGCGCCGTCAGCAGTTCAGGTGGAACGTGCGGCTCGTTTTCGATAACGTCGATGGCGGCTCCGGCAATCCGGCCCTGCCGCAGCGCCGCCGCGAGCGCTGTCGAATCGACGACGCTGCCGCGCGAAATATTGATCAGGAAGCCATCCTTACCCAGTGCGTCGAGCATGGCCGCATTGACCAAATGGCGCGTCTCCGGGCCGCCGGGACAGGCAACCATCAGGAAATCACTTTCCCGGGCCAGCGCGATGGCGTTGTCCGCATAGCGATAAGGCACATCCGGGATGCGGCGCCGATTGTGGTAGGCCACCGTCATGTCGAAGCCGGCCTCGGCGCGCCGGGCGATGCGCTTGCCGATGATGCCGAGCCCGATGATGCCCAGGCGTTTACCGCTGACCATCGGCCGCGCCTGGCGCAATCCTACCCATTGCGCCGGACGTGCCGCTCGGCCCCAGTCACCGCGCTTCACCGCCTGGTCCGATTCGGCGATGCCACGTGCCACGCCCAGCATCAGCGCGAAGGCATGATCGGCGACCGAGAGATCGTTGGTGGAAGGCCCGTTGGTGACCGCAATGCCGCGTGCCTTGGCCGCCGCCAGGTCGACGTTCTCGAAACCGGCGCCGGAGGAGCAGATCAGTTCCAGCTTGGGCAGGGCGGCGATGGTCTTGGCGTCGAGTCCGATGGAACCGTTGGTCATCACGGCACGGATGCTCTCGGCCCCGACCTCGCGGATCGTTCGCTCGCGCGCCTCGACGCTCGGTGCATGATGCACGGTGAAGGATTCGCGGAGTCCGTCCAGCCCCCACGGCGGCAGTTCGACGACGACGAGAACGACGGGTTTCATAGTGGATTCAGCCCCTTCCCAGCGCCTGCTTGATCTGCGCGGGGATGTTCCCGGAGGTCCTTGGCGATGTTCACGCCATCCTCTGCCGTGCTGGTTGCAGGTGCGATTCGGAGTGTCCGCAACACTAGCCGAAATTTACCGCGCAGCGGAATCCGGCAGTTGTTTCGTTTCCTTCTTTCTCCTGCGAGGCTGTCGCATCAGTCCCGTGGCTCGTGCAGGATGACGCCTTCGATGGGGTTGAACGCGTCGTTCCACGGAGCTTGTTCCAAGGCGCGCATGGTCTTGGCATAACCTGCCTCCCAGCGGGTGCGGATACCCAGGGGTCTGAAGTCCACGTCCTTGGTTTGATCGTCCTGTTCAAGGCTCGGCGCCAGCAATCGAACGACATGCATGTAGCTCTTACAGCCATAGCCCAGCAATTCCCTCACTTCGCTCTTGCTGCGTACGGACTTGGGCAGGTGTGAGGCCAATTGATGGATGATATGGCGCAAGCGATGAGTGTCCTTTTGCCGGGCGATGTGCGTCGCAAGTCGGCTGGCATACTGCATGTCTTTGTGACGGTGGACGACGTCATCGATGGTTTGCGGTTTGGCGCCATCGGGATTCCACATATGTGCCGCAAATATCATCGAGTTGCGGCGTGGGTAGTCATCGAAAACCACTTCGCCGGGGGTGTTGGAAAGAATGCCGCCATCCCAGTACAGATCGCCATCGATGCGAACCGCTGGGAAAGCCGGGGGCAAGGCGCCCGATGCCATGACATGTCTAACCGTCAGGCTGGTGTCGCGACTGTCGAAATAGCGCATCTTGCTGCTGCGCAGATGCGCGGCTCCCACGGTAAGCCGGGGTTTGCGGCGTTCAAGACGTGAAAAGTCGGCCAGCTCAAGCAGCGTCTTTTCCAAAGGCGCGGTCGAATAATATCCGGCACGGTCGGCGCCCAAGGGAACCCGAGAGCCCAGAAAGGCTATCGGGTTCGGCTCGTAGAACCCAGGTATGACCGCCGATGAGAAATGCCGATTGGCTTTAGATTTGATAGCCTCCGGATATTGTCACTCGTCCCGCACGCCATCGGCGTAAATTGCCGGCCCTTCATCAGCAGGAGTAGCCAATGGTGTCCCATCCCGCCATACGTACCACGACACTGCCGTCTGGCGAGGCGGTGCCGATCCTTGGCCAAGGTACCTGGTACATGGGCGAAAGCCGCCGGCCCGCCGCCGAGGAAGTGGCCGCCCTGCGCCTTGGCATCGATCTCGGCCTGACTCTCATCGATACGGCTGAGATGTATGGCGACGGCGCGTCCGAGGAACTGATCGCCCGGGCCATCGCTGGCCTGCGTGACAAGGTCTTTTTGGTCAGCAAGGTGCTGCCCCATCATGCCTCGCGAAAAGGCACGGTCGCGGCCTGCGAACAAAGCCTGCGCCGGCTCTGTACCGACCGGCTCGATCTCTACCTGCTGCATTGGCGGGGCGGCGTGCCGCTCGGCGAAACCGTCGAAGCCCTCGAAGGATTGGTGCGCGCCGGCAAGATCCGCCACTGGGGTGTCAGCAACTTCGATGCCTCGGACATGGCGGAATTGGCGCGGCTGCCGGGCGGCGGCTCTGTCGCGACCAATCAGGTGCTGTATAATTTGAAGGCGCGCGGCATCGAATGGGACCTGCTAGGGTGTTGCCGCGAGCGCGGTATTCCCATCATGGCCTATTCGCCCATCGGCCACGCCCCGGCGGGGTTGATGGCAAATCCTGTACTGAAAGCCATCGCGGCGCGACACCGGGCTACGCCCGTGCAGGTCGCTTTGGCGTGGCTGCTGCGTCAGGACGGCCTCATCGTCATACCCAAGGCCGGCGGCGTCGCGCATATGCGCGAAAATCGCGCGGCCCTCGATCTCGAAATGACTGCTGCCGACCTCGGCGAGATCGACAAGGCCTTTCCGCCACCCCGCGGCAAGTCACCGCTCGCCATGCTGTGAGGCGACAGGGGCGGGGGTTTCAAACCCGCCCCTTGCCTGTTACCAGACGGCCTTGGTGCCGATGCCGCGCATGAAGGATTCGCGGATCAGGTCCGGATCGCGCACCGTCTGGGTGACGCCGGGCTTGTTGTCGATATGCGCGGCGATCAACGATGGCTTGTCAGATTTCATAGCCGCATCGAACAACAGCTCGAAGTCAGCCTCGTCGGCGGCCCAATGGGATTGCGCGAGGCCAAGGCCGCGCGCCACCGCGACGATGTCGACGCCTTGCGAGGTCGCGGTCGTCTGCCCGCCGGTGATCTGGTAGATGCCGTTATCCATGATGATGATGGTCAGGTTCTTCGGTGCCCGGATTGCCACCGTGCTCAAACAGCCGAGTTGCATCAGAATCGAACCGTCGCCCTCGATGGCGATGGTGCGGCGCTGCGGTTGGGCAATGGCGACGCCGAGCGCGATTGGAATGGCCAGACCCATGCTGCCCAGCATGTAGAAATTCTGCGGACGCCGTCCGGCCGACCACAGATCGAAGTTGGAATTGCCGATGCCGCCGATGACGGCTTCGTCCTTGAGTTTGCCGACCATGCGCTTCGTCAGGTCGAAGCGGTTCATGATCTTGGTGTTCTGCCGGTCCATGGCACGTCCGCTTGTCATGTCAGCTGCCCCGCTCATCGTTGCACGACCTTGCCGCCGGTCAGAAGCGGCGAGAGGATGAGGCAGGCCGGCGCCTGGGTGGAAACCGCCTGCTTGATCGTTCTATCGACGATCTGTTCCAACTCGTCCAACCGCGTGCAGCCGTGATATTCGACCGCCAGCGCATCCAACACTGGCCGCATGGTCTTGCAGACCAGTGCTTGGCCATAGTTGAACTCGCCCAAGGTGCCGCGCTCTGACACGATCAGCAGCGCCGGAATGCGAAACGGCACGGCCAGCGAGGCGATGGCGTTGGGCAGGGTGGCGAAACCGCTGGTCTGCATCATCAGAACGCCGCGCATGCCGCCCATCCAGGCACCGGTGACGATGCCCAGCCCTTCTTCTTCGCGGGTTACGCAAAAGGCGGTGAAAAACGGGTCCTTGTGGATGGCATCGATCAGCGGCTTAAGCACGTTGTCCGGCACGTAGGTGACGAGCTGGACCTTGTTCGCCTTCAGCGTGGCCAGGACAATTTCGTGCCAGGGACGCTCAGCGTCGGCGGTGGCGGGCATGTTGCGGAGTCTCCTCCCCTCGATCTTGGGTTCAGGGCGCCATCTAATGCCGGCTTTTTCGCCCGGCGACAAGAGGTGTGCGTAGCCGGCCTCAGGCATGCCGGTCCCGGAACTTGGCCGATAGGCCTTCCCCTTTGGCGGATTGAGTGGCAGCCTTTGCGCCATATAACCGGGGGAGGCGACAGATGGGTCTCGAAAACAAGGCAGCATTCGTGTCGGGGGCCGGGCGCAACATTGGCCGGGCCATCGCCCTTGAACTGGCCGGGCACGGTTGCAACGTCATTGTCAATGGCCTGACCGGTCGTGACGCCTGCGAGGAAACGGCCTCAGCCGTCCGGGCCAAGGGGGTGAAGGCCGTGGTCTGCGTGGGCGATATCGGCGACAGCACCGCCGTCAAGGCCATGGCAGCACAGGCTTTCGCTGCTTTCGGCATCGTCGATATCGTCGTCAACAACGCGGCGATCCGTCCGCACCAACCCTTCCTGGAGATGAGCGAGGCTGATTACCACCGGGTGTTGGCCATCGACCTGCATGCCGCCGTCTATACCAGCCGGGCCTTCCTGCCCGGCATGATCGGCCGCAAGTGGGGCCGGCTGGTCAACATCACCGGTATGAACGCCATGCGCGGCCATGCCACCCGCGCGCCGGTGGCCGTGGCCAAGCATGGGCTGTGGGGCCTGACCAAGTCGCTGGCCAAGGAATTCGGTCCCGATGGCATTACCGTCAACGCCATCTCGCCGGGCACCATCCGCGGCAGCAAGGATTCCGCGCCGCGCAGCGCCGCACAGATGGCCGAAACCCTCCGCCGCATCCCACTGGGTCATCCGGGCACGCCCGAGGACATTGCCGCCCTGACCGGATTCCTGTGCTCCGACGAGGGCGGTTTTGTCAGTGGTCAGATGATCGGCAGCAACGGCGCCGCCGAGACCTGAAAGGCTTCACTGCTGCGCCAGGTTGTCCAGCCAGGCCTGCATCTGTGTGATCTTGCGTTCCTGAGCGGCGATGACATCCTCGGCCAAGCGGTGGATTTCCGGGTCCGAGCCGTAGGTCAGTACGATGCGGGCTAAGTCGATGGCGGCCTGATGATGCGGGATCATGCCGTGTCTTCGGCTATGGCGTGGGTCGCGGCCACCAGTTCGCGGTAAACGGTTGCCGATTCCGTAAAATCGACTCGCGGGTGGCAGAAGGGAACCCACTGGAATCTCGAATAAAACAGCTTTCCCGGATGCGGCGCCCGGCCATAGTCATAGGACCCCAGTGGACGGAAGCATTCCCGATCCAGGCCGATATGGCGAAGGTTCGCCGCTTCGGAACCGTAGGCTGCGAGCAACCGCGCCTTTGCTTCTCGCTCCGCCGGTGTGAGCGTGAGCACCGTCTCGGCGTCGGAGGCCTGGGGAAACGTTTGCGCCCGCACCTGGCCGCCGGCGAAATTGTATTCGGCATACTCCCAGGTCCGGTCCGTCATGGCGAGTGTCGATGCGATGGCGTTGGCCGTATCGTGATCCTGGTGGCCGCCCTCGAAGGCCGGGACCCAAAGCGCATCGGCGCCAAGGCTTCCGATGGCGGTCTTGATCCGTTCGCGGGTTTCGCTGAATACTAGGCGCAGCTGGCGCGCCGCGGTGGGAAGGAACCCGGCGATGTCTAGGCCCGCGCGTTCTGCGACGTGCGTGGCCTCCGCACGGCGCCTGTCCACGTGCCGGCCATGGCCTCGCCGTTGCCAAGGCCACAGGGCTTCCCGTGGCGGTACCCCCGTGGTCAAAAACAGGACGTGAACATGGCAGCCGCGCATTCGCGCCCGCTCGATGGCGGCCCCGCACCCTACCACCTCGTCATCCGGGTGCGCGGCGACGATGAGGATGTTGCGTCCATACACGGGCTCAATTCCCCTAACTGAGAAGTGCGTCAGCGCCCCTGCGCGGCGCGCTGCCAGACCGGAATGAGATCCTCGCGCAGCACATCCTGCCATGACCGCAGGTGGCGTTTTGCCCAGGTGCGCGCCGCCAGGCCCATGGCGGCGGCACGGCTAGGCTGATCCGCGAGTTCTTCCAACGCCTGCCGCCAGGCGGGGGGATCGCTACCGGACAGATGCCGGCCGGTGATGCCGTCCATTACATCGCGGTCCGCGCCGGACTCCGACGCCGCCAGCACGCAGGTTCCCGAGGCCAAGGCCTCACGCACCACGTTGCTGGAAATCTCCACCATGGACGGAAACGCAAAGGCGTCCGACGACGCATAGACGGCGGCAAGTTCGCTTTGAGCAAGGGTTCCAGGGCACGTTGCGTATATGCCGAAATGGCGCGCCAGCGACACTCTGTCCTCGCCTTCGCCGGCGAACAGGCAATGGACATTGTGTGCTGCCATCCACTCGCGGTCGAGCGCGCGCACGAACAGTCCCACGTTCTTGCCTCTGTTCAGGCGTCCGGCGAAGCTGACCAGGAACCGCTCGCGCGGCACGCCAAACCGTTGCTCGATCCACGCCCGGTCCTCTCTGACGGGATCGAACCGTTGGAAATCGATGCCGCGGCCAAGATGGCCTACGGTGG
>CAMCUA010000018.1 GCA_945878455.1 Asaia bogorensis
GCGAAGAACTGGCCCGCGATCTCGGCCGCAGTCTTGGCGATGGCACGGATGGTCCCTTGCTGCTGGTAACCTACCACCCGACGACGTTGGCCGACGACGCATCGACAGCGGGTGTGGCCGCGATGCTCACCGCGCTAACAGAGATTCCGAACGCGCGTTTCGTTTTCACCGGGGTCAACGCCGACCCCGGGCATGCGGCAGTGGACGGGCTGATTGCCAACTTTGTCACCGCCCGGCCGGAACGCGCCAGTCTGCACGCCTCGCTCGGCCAACGCCGCTACCTGTCGTTGTTGCGCATCGCCGATGCGGTGGTCGGCAATTCGTCGAGCGGACTTTACGAAGCGCCGGCGCTGGGCGTGCCGACGGTCAACGTCGGCACACGCCAGGCCGGTCGCCTGCGCGGCCCGTCGGTGATCGATTGCGCCGAGACAGCGGAGGCCATCGGCGCGGCGCTCGAGCAGGCGCTGGACCCGGCATTCCGAGTCGGAATCAAGACGGGCGCCGTGCCGCACGGCGGCGGCACGGCGGCGCGCATCGCCGAGCTGTTGAGCAGCGTGCCGCTGGACGGCCTGGTCCACAAACGCTTCCACGATCTGCCGGCGGCGGCGTGAGATGACGGCAGTCGACGACCGCGTATATGTCATCGCCGAAGCGGGTGTGAACCACAACGGCGACCTGGCTCTAGCTCGCAAGCTGGTCGAGGTGGCCGTCGAAGCCGGCGCCGACGCGGTCAAGTTCCAGACCTTCCGCGCCGACACTTTGGCCACGGCGGACGCGCCCAAGGCCGGTTATCAGAAAACGCTGACCGATGCCGGCGAAAGCCAGTTCGCCATGCTGCGCCGCCTTGAACTGTCGCCCGCGGCGCATCGCGAATTGCAGGCCCTGTGCCGGACATGCGCTGTCGATTTTCTTTCGAGCCCATTCGACCTGCAGAGCCTGCGCTTCCTGACCGGCGAGCTCGGTCTTGGCACGATCAAGATTCCTTCGGGCGAGATCACCAACGGACCGTTGCTGCTAGCCGCCGCTCGCAGCGCCAAAAAGCTGATCGTCTCGACCGGGATGAGCACGCTCGACGAGGTGCGCGAGGCTTTGGGCGTACTCGCCTTCGGCTTTATCCGGCCGGCCCCGGCCAAGCCATCGCGGTCGGCGTTCGCTGCCGCCTTCGCCGATACCGAGGGGCGACGCGCCGTGAGCGAGCGAGTGATCCTGCTTCACTGCACCAGCCAGTATCCGGCGCCCGACGACGAGATCAACCTGCGCGCCATGGCGACGCTGCGCGACGCATTCGCCACGCCGGTCGGCCTGTCGGACCACAGCGAGGGCATCGCCGTGCCGATCGCCGCCGTGGCGTTGGGCGCCCGCGTCGTCGAAAAGCATTTCACCACCGACCGGGCCCTGCCCGGACCCGATCACCGGGCGTCGCTGGAACCGGGCGAACTCGCTGCCATGATCGCCGCCATCCGCAGCGTCGAACGGGCCATGGGCAACGGGGTCAAGGCGCCGACGGCATCGGAGGCGGACACGGCGCAGGTGGCGCGGCGCAGCCTGGCGGCCATCACCGCCATCGGCGCCGGCAGCACCTTCAGCGAAGCCAACCTGGGCACCCTGCGGCCGGGCACCGGCATCTCGCCGATGGAGTATTGGGACCGCCTCGGCCAGGTCGCGGCATGCGGTGCGGCGGCCGGAAGCCTGCTGCCGCGATGAGCCTTCCGGTCATCGTCATCGGCAGCGGCGGTCATGCCAAGGTGGTGATCGACACCTTGCTCTGCGCCGGTCGCCGGGTGATCGGGCGCACCGACCGCGACCCGGGGCGCGGCGGCATCGACATTCAAGGCGTGCCTTTCCTCGGCGATGACGCGGCTCTGTCGGCGCACGATCCGGCAGCGGTGGAACTGGCCAACGGCATCGGCTCGACCGGCGATCCCTCGCGCCGCATCGCCGTGTTCGAGACCTTCCGCGCCCGGGGCTTCCGCTTCACCCACGTCATCCACCCTTCGGCCGTCATCGCCGCCGACGCCGAAATCGGCGAAGGCGCGCAGATCATGGCCGGCGCGATCGTCCAACCCGGCTGCCGCATCGGCGGAAACGTTATCGTCAATACAGGGGCGCAAGTGGACCACGACTGTGCCATCGGAGAGCATGTGCATGTGGCGCCGGGCGCTGTGCTGTGCGGCGAAGTAACCATCGGCGCGCGCAGCCACGTCGGGGCGGGGGCGGTGGTGATTCAAAGGGTGAGAGTTGGCGAGGATTGCTTGGCAGCGGCGGGAGCGGTGGTGATTAATTCCGTCGCTGACGGAACCCGTGTCGCCGGAACACCGGCGCAGCGGACGCCGGCCGTCCGCACCGCATGCCTTAACGCAGGCGGCAGATCATGAATGCGCCGGTTGACGACTGGATGCAGGCATTGCTTGCAGCACAGACACCGATCGTCGAAGCGATCCGCACCTTGGATCGCGCGTCCGTGCAGATCTGCCTGGTGGTGGACGAAAGCCGGCGGCTGCTCGGCACGGTGACTGACGGCGACATCCGGCGGGGCATCCTGCGCAATGTCCCGCTGGAAGCGCCGGTGGAAACCGTCATGAACCGCACACCGAAGGTCGGCCAACCCGGCGAGGGCCGCGACGCCACCATCAGCACCATGACCGCGCTGCGCATCCACCAACTGCCGCTGGTCGACAACGACGGCCGGGTCATCGGGCTGCAGACGCTGGAGACCCTGGTAGGCGCCGGCCGGCCCCGCCCCAACTGGGTGGTGCTGATGGCTGGCGGCGAGGGCCGGCGCCTGCGGCCCTTGACCGACGAAATACCGAAGCCACTGTTGCGCGTCGGCGGCATCCCGATCCTCGAAGTCATCTTACGCGGATTCCTCAAGCATCACTTCGGTCGTTTCTACATCTCGGTCAACTATCATGCCGATAAGATCCGGAACCATTTCGGCGACGGCCATGCGTGGAACGCCGATATCCGCTATCTCGAGGAAAGCCAGCCGCTGGGCACTGCGGGACCGCTGTCGCTCATTGACGAAGCACCGGCAGCGCCGATCGTGGTGATGAACGGCGACCTAATGACGACGGTCAACCTCGACCAGCTGATCGACTATCACACCGAACAGGGGGCGGCGGCAACCATGGCCGTGCGCGAGTACGACATCAAAGTTCCTTACGGCGTCGTCACCATGGACGGCAACCGGATCACCGGCATCGAGGAGAAGCCGGTCCACCGCTTCTTCGTCAACGCCGGGGTCTACGTGCTGGAACCGGAGGCGTTATCGCTGGTACCGCATGATCAGTTTTTCGACATGCCCGATCTGTTTCGCCGCCTGATCGAAAGCGGCCATGGCACGACGGCTTTTCCAGTTCGGGAATATTGGCTCGACATCGGCCAGAAGGATGATTTCCATCGAGCGGGGCGGGAGTTCAGCCGGGTGTTCGACGGCAAGTAGAGACATGCGCCGCATCGCCACCATCTGCGCCCGTGGGGGATCGAAGGGCATCCCCGACAAGAACCTGCAGGAACTCGGCGGGCGGCCGTTGCTGGCGCACGCCATCGAACAGGCCCGTGAGTCGGGCATTTTCGCCGCCATCGCTGTTTCCAGCGACGCCACGGCGATCCTCGACGCAGGCCGGATGTGGGGAAGTAGCCACCAGGTGCGCCGGCCGGCGGCGATGGCCGGCGACACCGCCGCCAAGCTGCCCGCCATCCGCCATTGTGTCGAACGGGTTGAAACCGAAATCGACGGCCGTTTCGATATCATCGTCGATCTAGCGGTGACATCACCCCTGCGCACCGCGGAGGATATCTGCGCCGCTGTCGCGCTGCTGGAGGCCAGTGACACACCACTGGTGCTAAGTGCCCATGAGAGCAAGGATAGCCCTTATTTCAACATCGTCGAAATCTCGGCCAACCGGCTATCCTTGAGCAAACCGCCGCCCACAACGGTGGTCCGCCGCCAGGACGCACCTCGCTGCTACGCGCTCAACGGCGCGGTATACGTTTGGCGCCGGGGCACCCTGTTCAACTCGGACAACCGAGTGGTGCAGCCCGAAGCCCGCCTCTACATCATGCCCGACAGTCGCGCCCTCGACATCGACACGCCCCACGACCTCGCCTTCGCTCGTTTCCTGACCGAAGCCCAGCAGCATTATCCTTCAGGGCCATTCCGATGAACGTCCTTTATGTGATCAAACGGCCACTGATGGAGCGGGATATGCAGCGGTTCGGCATTACCGCGGCGATCAGGCGCGGCTACGGCGTCACCATCATTGATATGAGCGACCTTCTGCATTCAGAGGTACCAAACGACCGGCGCGCAATCCCGTCGCATCCCGATCTGGAATATCTGGTCGTCAGTACATGGAAGGAGTTTGCCGGGACAAGAGATGCTTTCCGCCGGGCAACGATGGCGTTCCTCCTGATCCAGTCGTTCGGCCTGTCGCGCTCAACGCTTCCCCCCCTTCGCATGCTTGCCCGGTCGGCAACAGCTTATGCGATGATGACGCCGGTCCTTTACCCCGGTGCCCAACTGGAGTCGAACGGGATCCGGCGATTTCAACACCTGCGCGATCTTTTCACCCGCCTCGCCCACGCTGATCCGCTGAACTCCGTCCTTGCCCGACTCGGACCGCGTCCGTTCGGAGCGCCCTATGCGAAGTGGGTCATATGCAACAGCGAACGCAGCCGAACTGCGACGAATCGGCTGATCGGCCCGCGAACACAGGTCGTCGCCACCCATGCACCCGACTATGAGCTGTATAGGAATATGGCAACCAAGCCGATGGAGACCGTCGATCAGGCGGTCTTCATCGACCAGTTCCTGCCCTACCACCCCGATTACACCGTTCTTGGCCCCAACATGCTGGACGATGTCGCCTATTACGCGGGGCTGCGCCATCTCTTCGACCGCATCGAAGCGGAGCTGGGGCTCGAAGTCGTCGTCGCCGCCCATCCACGGGCGGACTATGCCGGCCATCCGGGCATCTTTGGAGAACGCCGGGTCGTTGCCGGCAGGACGGAGGAACTGATTGCCCAGAGCCGCTTGGTGCTGGCCCATACCAGCACCGCCATCGGCTTTGCCGTGCTGTTCCGCCGGCCGCTGATGCTGCTGACTAGCCAGGCCCTTTATGGCCGGCACGTCTACGAAAAATACACTTACGAGGGACTCGCCACGGAGCTGGGAACGCCGTTGCGGTTCTTCGACGATCCCGCCGCGATGGACCTGAGGGACTGCCTGACCGTGAACGCCGCCGCTTACCGCCGCTACGTCGACGCCTACCTGCGATGCAACGACGCACCCGACCGGCCGATGTGGGACACCATCTGGGACGCCATCGGCGGAGGCGGCCGGCATGCCGCCGTCCGCGAGCAGACAGCAACGGGCATTCCGCCGGCCGTCGGCACGGCTGAGGGGCTGCCGTCATGAAGGCAACCGACAGCGCACCCCCCGGCACGCCGAAAGCCACCCAGGAGCCCTACTACGGACTGCCCGCCGAGGTGCGCTTCTGCAAACGCTGCGTCATCTCCAACCAGCGGCCGAATTCGGCCGTCGAATACACCCACACCGCAAACAGCCGCAAGCAGACCATCCATTTCGACGACGAGGGAATTTGCGACGCCTGCCGGACCGCCAAACGCAAGCTGGCCGATATCGACTGGCAGCAGCGGGAACGCGAACTTCGCGAGCTGTGCGACCGTCACCGCCGCGACGATGGCGCCTATGACTGCCTGGTCCCCGGCTCCGGCGGCAAGGACAGCTTCTACGCCGCCCACATGCTCAAGTACCGCTACGGCATGCACCCGCTGACCGTTACCTGGGCGCCGCACGTCCATACCGAATGGGGCTGGCGTAATTTTCAGCGCTGGATCCACGCCGGTTTCGACAACAACCTTGTCACCCCGAACGGCCGGGTCCACCGGCTGCTGACCCGGTTGGCGGTCGAAAACCTGTTCCATCCCTTCCAGCCGTTCATTATCGGCCAGAAGGCGCTGGCACCGAAAATGTCGGCGCTCTATGGGATACCGCTGGTCTTCTATGGGGAGAACGAAGCCGAGTACGGCAATGCCCAGGCCGACAACGCCGAGGCGGAACGGGACTGGCGCTATTTCACCGCCGCGGACAAATCGAAGATTTTCCTGGGCGGCACGTCGGTGGCGGAATTGAAGGCGGACTACCGTCTGCTGGAAAACGACCTGGAACCTTACATGCCGGCCAATCCCGAAGACCTGAAACGGGTCGGTATCCAGGTCCACTATCTTGGCTATTATCTGAAATGGCACCCGCAGGGCGCCTATTACTACGCCCAGGAGCACGGCGGTTTCGAGGCTTCGCCCGAGCGAACGCCGGGCACCTACAGCAAGTACAACAGCATCGACGACCGCATCGACGACTTCCACTACTACACCACCTGGATCAAGTTCGGCATTGGCCGCGCCACCTATGACGCCTCCCAGGAAATCCGCAACGGCGAGATCGACCGCGAGGAGGGCGTCACCCTGGTGCGGCGCTTCGATGGCGAATGGCCGGCCCGCTTCGCCGAAGAAATCTTCCGCTACCTGAGCATCCCCGCCCGGGAATTCCCCGTCGCCACCCGCCAGTTCGAGCAGCCCGTCATCGACCGGGACTACTTTGACTCGCTCGCCAACCGCTTCCGTTCGCCGCATCTTTGGCGCCACGAGAACGGCCGGTCGACGTTGCGCCATACGGTGTGGCAAGAACCGGCCACGACTGCCGGAACGGCAGACTAGGTATCCTGCCGCGATGGCCGAACTGCGTCTTATCGCCCGGCTCGACGTCAAGGGACCCAACCTGATCAAGGGGGTCCAGCTCGAGGGCCTGCGCAAGGTCGGCGATCCGAGAGAATTCGCCCAGCGCTACTATCGCGAAGGCATTGATGAATTGCTCTACATCGACGTCGTGGCCAGCCTGTACGGGCGCAACAGCCTGACCGACATCGTGCGCCGCACGGCCGAGGAAGTCTTCATCCCGATCACCGTCGGCGGCGGCATCCGATCGGTCGAAGATGCCCGCACCCTGTTGCGCTCGGGCGCCGACAAGGTCGCGATCAACACGGCGGCCGTTGGCCGGCCCGAATTGATCGCCGAACTCGCCGACCGCTTCGGCAGCCAGTGCGTCGTCGCCTCGATCCAGGCGAAGCACCGGGACGGCGGCTGGGAAGCGTTGACCGACAATGGCCGCGAGCGCACCGGGCTCGATGCCGTCGCCTGGGCGGCACGCCTGGCCGAACTCGGCGCCGGGGAGATCCTGCTGACCTCCGTCGACCGCGAGGGAACCCGCCAGGGCTTCGACGTCGACCTGATCGCCAGCATCGCGCCGGCCGTCCCCATCCCGGTCATCGCCTGCG
This sequence comes from Asaia bogorensis, assembly GCA_945878455.1. GTDB lineage: Bacteria > Pseudomonadota > Alphaproteobacteria > Rhodospirillales > CAMCUA01 > CAMCUA01. Next base: position 7,359 of record CAMCUA010000018.1, read on the forward strand.
GCGGCATGGGCCAGCCGCGGCACCTGATCGAAGCGGTGCAGGCCGGACACGCGGACGCGATCGCCATGGCCCATGTGCTGCACTATCGCGAACTGGATCTTGCCGTTATCCGTCGCGCCGCGGCGGCGGCTGGCGTTGCCGTCGGCGCGCACATCGAGCGGGCGGCATGAGCGAGCGCCGCGTTACCGTCGTCGACTACGGCGCGGGCAACCTGCTCAGCGTCTGTCGTGCCCTGGAACACGTTGGCGCGACCGTCGACATCGCCGAGGCAGGTGCGGCGGTGGCCAGGGCGGAGCGGCTGGTGCTACCGGGAGTTGGCGCCTTCGGCAAGGCCATGGAGGAATTGCACCGCCGCGAGTTGGTCGAGCCGATTCGCCGGTTGGCGCAAAGCGGCCGGCCGCTCATGGGCATCTGTCTTGGCATGCAGCTGCTGTTCGACGAAAGCGAGGAATTCGGCCAGCACACGGGGCTGGGCCTGATCGGCGGACGCGTCGCAGCGATCCCGGCCACCGGCGCCGACGGCAAGCCGCACAAGATACCCCACATCGGCTGGAGTGCCTTGATGCCCGGCGGCCCAAGCGATTGGGCGGGCACCGTCCTTGGCGATGTCGCGCCGGGGAGCCGCATGTATTTCGTCCATTCCTTCACCGTCACTCCGGCCGACCCAGGCCACCGACTGGCCGTCGCCGACTATGACGGCAGGACCGTGACCGCCGCCGTGGCTTGCGGCAACGTATCGGGCTTCCAGCCGCACCCCGAGAAAAGCGCAGGCGCCGGCCTGGCTATTTTGGCCCGCTTCGCGGGGCGGTCATGACCATCGGACGCACCATCCATCTCCGTTTGCTCGGGAAAGCCTACGCATGAAAATCGCCGCCATCATCCCCGCCCGCATGGGATCGTCGCGCTTCCCCGGGAAGCCCCTGGCGCCCTTGTTGGGGCGGACGATGATCGAGCATGTCGCCAGGCGGGTCGCCTTGTGCACGTCGCTCGACGCCGTTTACGTCGCCACCTGCGACCGCGAGATCTTCGCTGCGGTCGAGGCCTTCGGCGGCAAGGCGGTCATGACGTCGGACCGTCACGAGCGGGCCAGCGACCGGGCGGCCGAAGCCATCCTGGGGCTGGATGCGGACATCGCCGTGATGATCCAGGGCGATGAGCCGATGACCGTGCCGCAGATGATCGACGAGGCGGTGGCCGGCATCGTCAAGGACGCCAGCATCGCCAGCGTCAACCTGACCAAGCGGATCGCCAGCCGCGCCGAATTCGAGGACCCGAACACCATCAAGGTGCTGATGGACAACGACTGGAACGCGCTTTACATGACCCGCCAGCCGGTGCCGACCTGCCCCAGGGGCGATTTTTCCGCCATCGCCGCCTATAAGCAGGTCTGCGTCATGCCGTTTCGCAGGGACGCCCTGCTCCGGTTCGCCGCCTTGGCGCCAACACCGCTGGAGATCGCCGAGTCCATCGACATGAACCGCTACCTGCAACACGGTGTCCGCGTGCGCATGGTCGAAACCGGCTTCGATACCCATGCCGTCGATACACCGGCCGATCTGGCCCTGGTCGAGCAGTCGATGCGCAACGATCCGTTGCTGGGTTCTTACTGACTCCGGGCCCGCCGACAACCGCTGAACCCCATTGCAATGAACGAACCCTTGCACCCCATAGAAACCACGCTGGTCATCCGCACCTACAACGAGGCCAAGCACCTGGGCAATCTTTTCGATGCCCTGGATGGCCAGTCCTACCGGGATTTCGAGACGGTCGTGGTCGACTCCGGCTCGACCGACCGCAGCCGCGACATCGCCGCCGTCCGCGCCGATCGCCTCATCGCCATTCCAAAAGACGATTTCACCTTCGGTCATTCGCTGAACGTCGGCATCGCCGCCGGTCGCGGCCGCTTCGCGGCCATAGCCTCGGCCCATACCGTCCCCCGCGACAGCGGCTGGCTGGACCGCCTGGTCGCACCCCTGCGCGGCGACGACCGCATCGCCATGACCTATGGCCGCCAACTCGGACTGGCCTGCTCCAGGTTCAGCGAGGTCGAGGACTTCGAGCGGTCCTTCGGTCCCCATCCGCGGATCGAACGGCCGGACCGCTTCGCGGTCAACAACGCCAACGCCGCCATCCGACGATCGCTGTGGGAGCAAAAGCCTTTCGACGTGCTGCTGCCCGGACTGGAGGACATCGGTTTCGCCCAATACTGGATGGAGCGCGGCCTGCGTGTGGTTTATGAACCGCAAGCCGCGCTCATCCACATCCACGAGGAAACCTGGGCGCAGATCCGCCGGCGCTACTACCGCGAAGGCATCGCGGCGCGGCAGCTCAGCATCCGGGGTTGGCGTTCCATTCCATGGGAACTGGCCCGCGAGATCGCCTTCACCGCCGGCGACCTGATGCATGCCTGCGCACCTGGCGCCAATCCGGTCGCGGCGCGGCTCAGCCTCGGGCAGCGCCTGCGCGAGGTCCTCTATTTCCGCCTGCACAAGAACATCGGCACCGTGGCCGGCCTGTTGCGCTCGCGACCCATCGAATCGCGGGCCGAGCGCGAGGCCTTCTACTTCGATCATGCCGCTGCCAATGTCGAGGAGGTTCCCCTGCCGCCGCGCGCCGCACGCCAGGGCGCCGGCGAGAATCCTTCCGACGGACAAGCGAGAGAAGCCGCAAGATGACGTATCGCGTGCTGGTCACGGCGCCCTACATGCTGCCGATCCTTGAGCGCTTCCGCGGCTTCTTCGCCGAGCACGGCATCGAGGCCATTGCCGCCGATGTCGAGGAACGCATGGAGGAGGCCGACCTGCTGCCCCTGGTCGGCGATGTCGACGGGGTGATCTGCGGCGACGACCGCTTCACCGCCCGGGTCTTCGCCGCGGCACCGCGGCTCAAGGTCATCTCGAAGTGGGGCACCGGCATCGATTCCATCGACACGGCGGCGGCCACGGCACACGGCGTGCGCGTCTGCCGCACCATCGATGCCTTCACCGAACCGGTGGCCGATTCCGTGCTCGGCTACATGCTGTGCTTCGCCCGCCGCCTGCCGTGGATGGACCGCCAGATGAAGGCCGGCGTCTGGGACAAGATCCCCGGCCGGGCGCTCAACGAATGCAGCGTCGGCGTCATCGGCGTCGGCGCCGTCGGCAGCGCCGTGCTACGCCGGGCCCGAGCCTGCGGCATGACGCTGCTCGGCAACGACATCAGCATCATCCACCCCGGCCACGTCAAGGCGCTGGAGGTGCGCATGGTGACGCGCGACACGCTGCTGGCCGAGGCCGATTTCGTCGTCGTCACCTGCGAACTCAACCCGACGTCAAAGCACCTGATGGACGCCGCCGCCTTCACGGCGATGAAGCGGACGGCGGTGATGATCAACTGCGCGCGCGGCCCGATCGTCGATGAAGTGGCATTGGCCGCGGCGCTGGCCAGGGGCGAGATCGCCGGCGCCGGGCTCGACGTCTTCGAGGACGAACCGCTGCCCGCCGCCAGCCCCTTGCGCAGCCTGGACAACGTGATGATCGCACCGCACAACAGCAATTCCAGCCCGACCGCCTGGGAGCGCATTCATTGGAATACGCTGGAGCAGTTGGTGGAGGGGTTGGGGGGGAAAATCGCCCCAGCGGCACCCGGCCGGTTGCAGTAACTACCGTGCAAAAGCTGATGGCTTTCCTCGAACGGGCGGCGCTTCATCCGCAACCCCTGCGCGTCGCGTTGCTCCGGTGCGTCGTGCGCGAGATGAAGATCGGCACCTATGCCTACCGCGCCTCGATCGACGCCGTGGTTCGCCCGCAGTATGCCTATTGCATCATCGAAGCGGCGAAGCTGGCCCGCGACATGGGGCTGTCCCGGATTTCCGCTATCGAGTTCGGCGTCGCCGGTGGCAACGGGTTGGTCAACATCGAAACCCATGTCGCCGAGGTCCGCAAGGAATTCGGTGTCGATTTCGAGGTGTACGGATTCGATTCCGGCCTCGGCATGCCGGCATCCGATGACTATCGCGACGTGCTCTATACCTGGGGCGAAGGGTTCTACGAGATGGACCGGCCAGCCTTGGAAAAACGGCTTTCCTTCGCCCGGCTGGTGATCGGCGACATTCGCGAAACGGCGCGGACCTTTCACCAACGATACAAACCGGCACCGATCGGCTGCTGTTTCTTCGACATGGACTACTTCACGTCGACAACCGCCGCGTTCGGCGTTTTCGACACGATCCACGAGCAACTACTGCCGCGCATACCCTGCCACTTCGACGACATCTCGTGCACCAACGCGTTCCTGGGCGAGCTTTGCGCCATCAACGACTTCAACGACCGGCACGAGACCGTGAAGATCGCGGCGCACCACCTGCTCCGCGATACGCGCCGCGTGCCGATGGCATGGAACGACGAAATCTATTACCTGCACGATTTCGCCCATCCCCGGTACAACGAATGCTTCCGCAACCGCCAGCAGCTGCGCTTGGAGCCGGCCCGTTGATGCATGACCAGACGGCATGGCGTTCGTATCTCGACCAGCTCTGCGAGCGGGGCTACGTGCACATCCCCGGCTTCCTGGCCCAACCCGCTCTCGCCACGGTGCAGGCGGCGGTCGAGCGGAGCTTCGAGGAAACGCCCTACGGCCGCGACGAGCGCACCAACGCACCGATGGACTCCAACCGTCTGGTCGGCCTCGGCGAGGACGTCGATCTGTTGTCGATCTTCCATATGCAGAGCCGCGAGCTGAAATCGATACCAGACGGCGCCAACCTGAGAGCGGCCCTCGACGAGCTCCTCGGCAAGGACTTCTACCTCGACCGCGCGGTGGTCCGCCGCGCCCGCAATCGCTGCGGCCGGTTCTACTTCCACAAGGACCAGCACGGCGACATCGGACTGACAGTCCTTTTGAACGACCTTGGGCGCGGCGCGGGCGCGACGCTGGTGCGTCCCGAACGCCACCTGGGCACGCCGCCGACCCTGTTCTGCATGCCGGACATCAACGCCGAAGACCCGGCCGAGGTTGAGATGACGGGCCGGGCGGGCGACGCCTATCTGTTCTACCGCGACATCGACCATTCCCGCGCCGAGAACAGGACGGACACATCCAACATCCAGCTCATCTTCACCTTCGTGAACCGCAACACGGTTCCGGCGGCGCACTCGCGCCAGAGCCTCGGCCCCGGTCATCTGGAGGAACTGCCCGAGACGGTCCGCTGGATGCTGCGCCCGTACGATGGTCGTCCCGTCGACCGCCATGACGGCCTCGTCGAGCGGCTGATCTACGCTTCCGGCTATTCGTCGCCCGGAGCCGGCGACTTCGACGTGCGCAACGACCTTGTGCGCGACTTTCTCTACAATGCCTTCTTCGTCAACGGGCGACCCTTGCGCGACAAGGCCAACGGCCTGCTGCCGCGCAATACCACGCGGCTGAACGAGCGGCTGCGCGTCTCGCCATGGCGCTACCTGTCGCACCTGCCCCGGCGCACCGCCCTGCGCCATCTCGTCATCCAGATTCTACGCAGGACCGCGGGCGGGCGCGCCGCGGTGGCCTTCCTGCGCCGGACGATTCGTCCGACATGAGCCGCCGGCCATGGATCATCCTGACCATGCTGGCGATTCTGACTGTCAGCGCCGTCGCTGCAGTCCCGCCAATGGTGCGATTCGCGAAGAACGTGCTGGTCGTGTATCAGCCCCCCTATCGGGCGGCCTCTCTCGTTGCACCGGTTTCCGCCTGCACGATCGCCACGTATACCGGGGCCGATTCGCTTCTCTATTCCGATCGTGACTACCGCACCACCAGGGTTGTGCGGGAGCTGGTGGGCTTGAACTTCTGCCGGCCGGCCCGCCACGGCAACGATATCTGGGTGGTCGACGTCGCCGCCCGGACCACCATGTACGCCATATGGCCGGAAGACGTTCTGCCCAATCCCGGTTCGTGGCAAGACCTGGAAACATCCGTCGCGTTGACGGACGAAGGCCTCCATTCATATCGCCTGAAGGCGCTCGACGTCGGCACGGGGCCGCACATCATCAATCAGGCCCACTCCGATCCCGCCGCACCAGTGTTCTGGGATTCGATGGCGGTACGGATTCATGATTGACCGCCGCACCCAACTCCCGATGGCCTAGCAGGCACGACGCCGAAAGATTGCCGTTCGATGCTGTTTTCGTCCTTTGAGTTTGTCTTCGTCTTCCTGCCCGTCACCTTGGCCGGATTTGCCGTCCTGGCGATGTGGCAGCGGCAGCGTGGCCTGCTGTTCTGGCTGGTGGGTGCCTCGCTGGTCTTCTACGCCTTCTGGAGCCCCGCCCACCTGCTCATCCTGCTGCCGTCGACCGCGGCGAACTTCCTCGCCGGACGATTCATCGGCGACGCCGATCGCACCCACCGGCAGCGGCGGCTTTTGCTCTGGCTCACGATCGCAGCGAACCTGATCGTGATCGGCTACTTCAAGTACGCCACATTCCTCGTCGAGAACATAAACGCTGTCGCGGGATCGGCATTTCATGTCGAGGCGCATGAACTGCCGCTTGCTATTTCCTTTTTCACGTTCACCCAGATCGCCTATCTCGTCGAAATTTTCCGCTCGGGCAGCAGCGAACGCGATCCGTTGCGTTATGCCTTCTTCACGCAGTTCTTCACGCACCTGATCGCCGGCCCGATCGTGCTCTACAGGGAAATCGTTCCGCAATTGACGAAGGGCTATCCGGGGCGGCTGTTCGGTGAGGATTTCGCCGCCGGCCTGTTTGTTTTCGCGGTCGGGCTGTTCAAAAAAACCATGCTGGCGGACACGCTGGCCAGCGAGGTAGACGCCGTATTCCGCATCGTCGATGCCGGCGTCGAGCCCACGTTCCTTGAGGCGTGGCTGGGCGCCCTGGGATACACATTCCAGCTTTATTTTGACTTTTCCGCCTACTCGGACATGGCAATCGGCCTATCGCTCATGTTCGGCCTGCGCCTGCCGGTCAATTTCATGTCGCCATACAAATCCACCAGCATCATCGACTTCTGGCGGCACTGGCACATCACCTTGTCGCGCTTTCTGCGCGATTTCCTTTACATCCCCCTTGGCGGCAATCGCCAGGGGCAGACGCGACGCTATGCCAATTTGCTGCTGACGATGCTGATCGGCGGATTGTGGCACGGGTCGGGCTGGAACTTCGTGCTGTGGGGCGGGATGCACGGCGTCTTCCTGTGCATCAATCGCCTGTGGCGCCACGTCATCGGCGAGGGACCATCCAGGACCAGACTGGGTGCGGTGGCCGGTTGGACGGCGACCTTCGTTGCCGTCGTTTACGCGTGGGTGATGTTCCGGGCGGAGAACCTCGATTCCGTCTGGCGCATATGGCACGCCATGAGCCTGTTGAGCGGGATATCCGTGCCGGGCTCGCTAGAGGCGACGCTGGGCGCCGCGGCCTCGCGGGTTCCGGGACTGCTGCACTTCGACGGCGCGCTGCACAACGGCATGTTCACATTTCCATTCCGCACGATGGCCCTTGTCGCCGCCTCGTTCGTTATCTGCCTGGCCTTGCCGAATCCCTATCAGCTCCTTCGTGCGCGTCCGCCCATCCTGGACCCCGAACGGATCGAGGGGCGACTCCCGTGGTATGTTCCGACATGGCGGTGCAACACCGCGTGGGGCATCGCCGCAGGCCTGTTGTTCGGCATCGCCGTGCCCGGCATGAGCGGCGTGAAAACCTTCATCTACTTTCAATTCTAAGCCATGATTCGAAGATTCTTCCTGGCGTTCGCTGCAAGCGCCCTTTCCATCGTGATCCCGGTCATGGCGCTCAATGTTCTGGTCGACCCCTATGGCATCCACAGCAATAGCATGGGCTTAAACTTCGCCGGCAGCGAACGTGTCTTCAAGATTTTCGCCGTTCGTCGTGTTCCTCATGGGGGTCTCTTGCTTGGCTCAAGCCGCATGTCCTATGTCGATCCGGCGATCATTTCCGGCGCGCGCCTGTTCAATTCCGCTTTCAGTCAGGCATCTCTCGTAGAGATACTCACTTATCTGCAACGTTGGGCTGGCCAGCCGGATTTCGTCATCATCGGCCTCGATTTCTACATGATGAATGAGAGCGAGGATGTTCCCGGATACGTCAGCGTCTTGGATAAGAGCGTCATGTCGATCATGGTCGATCATGCGCTCAGTTGGGAAGCCGCCCATCGTTCCGCTGAGGCACTCATCGCTCGCGCGCATGGCGAGCGTCCGGCGCTTCAAGCCAACGGGGCGCGAGATGCCATGGTGCGAAACGCTGAAAAGGCCTTGCTTCCGGCTGAGGGGCAGGCAGATGAATACCGGGAATCGATCAACTGGCCAGCACGTAGCGCCTATCTACGATATCGATACACACCAAGCCGGATCAAGATACTGCGGCAAATCGCACAGCACCTTGAAGACACGAAAATCCGATATGCCGTAGTCTTAGGACCGGTAAATCAAGAATTCAAAAAAACCGCTATCGACGCCAACGGACTGAGTGACACTTTCGAACGGTGGCGTCGCGACATGCGCGATATCTTTCCAGATTTATACGACTTCTCATATACATACACGGATCCGTCATACTTCTTTCCCTACGATGCGGGCCATTTCACCCCAGAGACCGGCAAACTCATAATCGAGCCCATTCTCGCCGCCGCGATCACTGCGCGATGACGGTTTCGGCATCGCCATGAGAGTCATCATCACAGGGGTTGGCGGATTCATCGGAGCCCATGTTGCCCGGGCCGGCCAGCATCGGGGATGGGAGGTGATCGGGGTCGATGATTTTTCTGTCGGCCATCCCGACAACGTGCCCGCCGGTATCGAGTTGATAACAGGCGATCTGGCCGTTGCGGAAACCTGTCGTCTCCTACCGGCGCGGTGCGATGCCCTGCTACACTTGGCCGGCCAGTCATCGGGTGAAATCAGCTTCGACAACCCGGCCGCCGACCTCCACAAAAACGTGATCTCGACACTGAACTTGATCCGCTACGGCATCGCCGCAAAAGCCAGCCGCCTGCTTTACGCCAGTTCGATGTCGGTTTACGGCGAGCAAGGCGACCGACCGGTACCGGAGGACGCGGAATGCCGGCCGTTGTCCTGCTACGGCATCGGCAAACTCGCAGCGGAAGGTTATGTGCGCCTATACGCGCCTTATCTGCCTGCCGTCAGTTTCCGCATGTTCAATGTCTATGGCCCCGGTCAGGATCTATCCAACCTGCGCCAGGGCATGGTCAGCATCTATCTGGCACAGGCGCTTGCCTCCGGCCGCGTACAGGTCAAAGGCAGTTTGGATCGCTTTCGCGATTTCATCGCCGTCGAGGACGTGGTCGCCGCGTGGATGGCCGCCGCCGATTCGGCATGCGAGGGAAACACCGCCTTCAACCTGGGCACAGGCGTACGCACGACGGTCGGAGACCTGCTTCGCGCCATGAAGCGTTTCGTCCCCGACATGACATGGTATTGCGAGGGCGGCACCCCCGGCGACCAGAATGGCATTTATGCCGATATGTCGCGGCTGCGCGGCCGCCTGCCGGTTGGATCCCCGACCACGCTTGAGGATGGATTGTCACGCTTTGTCGCTTGGGCTCGGCAGCATGCCTCTGCCACGACACGGGCATAGCATGGCTCCCGACGTTTTCTTCGTCAACGAACTGACCGCTCCGCGCTTCCTGCTGTCGGTTTTGCGGCGGCGTCCGGTGCAGGTTCTGGCCCTGTCGCCGATACTGCCGCCCTTGCACGGCCTTCTGGCACGGCTGGTCGATTGGGCGCGGGCCCGCGGCGGTGTGAGCAACGTCGTCGTCGATTTGCCCGAGTTCAAGCCGATGACCGAGAACATCACCTTGGTCTATGCGGCCGACCCCTTTCGCAAACTAGAAAGCTGGCAAGCCGGCTATTTCGATTATCCCCGCGCCGACCGCCTCGATTCGCAATACGCCATGGCCTACAAGCTCGCCTCGGGCAAATACTTCCACTGGAAATATGTGAGCATGTTTCTGCTGGAAGCGTTGACCCGCAAGTTCCCGGAGCGCCGGATTTTCGGGATATCGACCGATCTTCTGGCGTTGGCGCGGGCTTATTTTGGTCCGGCCAGCCTGCCACGACTACAGGCGAATCGGATACCACGGCGTTTGATCAATGCCTGTTCGCTGATCGGCGTGACCATGGCGGCCATCGGCTGGATCCTCATGAGGACGCGCCGGACCGTAAAAACCCGCGACGTGTTCATGGCCGCCGACGTGCTCAACGATCCGCGAGACAAGTTCGTCTTCGACGAACTGTCGGAAGGCGGTGAGATCGTGATCGTGCCCCGCAATCCGGATATCGAGCGCAACCTGATCCCCGAGATGCAGGGCTATGCCAGTTGTCCGCCTCGTCAGGGATTCTTCCGCGCGCGCGACGCCGCGCAAGGGGCATGGGAGGTTCTTATCGACGGACTGCACCTTTACCGCGTTTATGGAGCCGGCGATCCCGAGCTATTTTACCAGATTGCTACATTTCCCTTTCGCCGCCTGAACTATCGGGCCTTGTTCATCCGTTATCGCCCGAAGTTCTTTTGGGGGCGCGACGATTATCAGGTCGAGCACATCCTAAGACGCGGCGAACTGCACCGGATCGGCGCCAAGTCGTTGGGCATCAGTCACGCCGTTCAGGGAATCTGCATTCTCAAGGCGATGTGGCGTTGGATCTCCTTCGACACCTATTACATCTGGGCACGCATCATCCACCGTCACTATCGCGACACATGGTCGGCCGACATGACGGTGCGCCTTACCGGCAGTTTCGGCTTCAGCCGGGCCCATCTGACCGGCGAGCGGCGCCGCGAGAAGGCCATCCTGGTGATGAGCCGCTACGTCGTCGGCGATCCGGAAGCCGTCAAATTGGTGCGCGCCGCCGCCACCGCCTTTCCCGACCATCAGATCTGGGTCCAGGCGAAGGCGGGCTACGCCCATGAACGGCTTGTGCCCGATTTCATCGCCGCCTGTGCGGCTGACCTGGAAAATGTAACGCATGTCACCGGCGACCCTTACGCCCTGGTGCTGCGCGCTTCTTTCGTCATCTCCGATGCTTCCAGCATCATCTCGGAATGCCTGCAGGTGGGCGTGCCGACGCTCATGTTCGATATTCTTGCCAACCACGAAACCTGCCTCTATCGGGAATTCCCGGGTCTTTGCGTCACCAGTGCCGACGAGGCGCTGACATCGTTGACGTCATTCATCCGCGACGGTCGGGCTTATCCCTTCGAACGGTATGGCGACCTCTACAACGATGGCGACCAGCCGATCTACGACATCATTCGCACCGACGTCGGCCTGCCGACCAGGGCCGCCGCTCAGGCCGTGAAAGTCGCCTGATGCCGACGCAACTACACCGCCTGTGGCGCCTGCTTTCCGCCGCAGAGCAGCGACGGATGCTCGTATGGACCGGGCCGATGCTGATTGCCGCCCTCTTCGAGGTGGCAAGCGTCGGCATCATTCTGCCGGTGGTTCTCGCCCTGTCCACACCGATCGAGCACGCCGGCGAGTTTGTCCTGTTCTTCCAACGCGGTCTCGACATGCTCGCCACCGACCGCGTCGGTCAGGTCGTTTCCGTCGCCGTTCTTTTTGCCCTGCTGTTCCTCATCAAGAACATTTACCTGTTTGCCGTGAATTTTTTCTTTTACCGCTTCCTGTATTCCATTCAGCAGCGGTTGATGGGTGCGCTTTACAGCGCTTATTTGGTGCAACCGCTGTTGGCGCGCATGGCACGGCATTCGTCCGAGCGACACCGCAATCTCCTGCAGGCAACGTCAACGATCATGGGCAATGGCTACATGCCGACGTTCCAGATGGCCTTGGACGTGGCGGTGGTCACAGGCATGCTTGTCATGCTGGCCATGGTGGACATGCCCACGCTGCTGCTGGTCGTCGGCGTCGGAACCGGCGGGTCCCTGCTCTTCACCACGCTGATGGCGCCGCACCTGCAGCGCTGGGGCCGGAAGGTGCTGACCATGGAGGGCGAGGTTCTCCGCCTGAATACCCACACCCAGTCGTTGCTGCCGGAAATTCATGTACGCCAATGTGAGGACTTCTTTCGCCGTCGGTTCGAGAGCCTGCTGTTGCCGCTGACCCGTTATCGCATGTTGGTGCAGATCGGCAGCTTTGCCCCCCGCATCTATCTCGAGGCCGTCGGCGTGGCTGTCCTTGCGGCAACCGTCGTGACGGTGTTCCTGTCGTCGAGTACCGATGCCGAGGCCGCGGCGCGGCTGACGGTATTCCTGGCAGCGGTGGTTCGACTGCTGCCCTGCGCGCAACGGCTGGTGTCCCAGGTATCGACCATTCGTAGCGGCATTGCCGCGAGCGAAGAGTTGGAGCGGGACTTCGCCGAGGCGAAACAGCACATGAAGAGGGACAACGGACAGGAGCAGCCGATCTCCGACACCTGGCGGGAGATTCGGGTGCGCGACCTTTGTTTCCGTTTCACCGACGACACGGACGCCGCGCTCGACAACGTGTCCTTCACCCTACAGCGCGGCGACAGCCTTGGCATCGTCGGCCCGTCCGGATCTGGAAAAAGCACGCTGCTGCGCGTGATGCTGGGCCTGTTGCCCCCTCGGTCGGGCACCATCACCGTGGATGAGATGGACATCTTCCACAGCCTCGGCTCATGGCGACGCCGCATCGGATTCGTGCCGCAGGAAGCCGAACTGCTGGACGACAGCCTGCGTGCCAATGTGGCAATGGGCGAGGAACCGGAGGCTATCGACGATACCCGGGTTTGGGCGGCGTTGAGGCGCGCCCATCTGGAAGAGTTGGCCCGTTCGTTCCCCGACGGTCTCGATACCCGGATGGGTGAACGCGGGGCCCGGCTATCAGGCGGTCAGCGCCAGCGCGTCGGAATTGCCCGCGCTCTGTACCACGAACCCGATATCCTCATGTTCGACGAGGCGACATCGGCGCTCGACGGTGAAACGGAACGCGACATCACCAGCGCCATCGATGCCTTGAAGGGAAACATGACCGTCGTGGTCATCGCACATCGGTTGACCACGGTGCAGCATTGTTCGCGTATCCTCTTCCTTCGCCAGGGTCGGGTTGCCAGGTGTGCCGGCTACCAGGAACTGCTTCGGGACTTTCCCGACTTTCGACAATTCGCCGCCGCCCATGCTCCAGGTTCGTAGGAAAATGGGCAAGCATCTTCACCCGGATCAGCAGTCCGGCGCATCACATTCCTCGGAGGCAATATGATGGGCATCCGCAGCCATTTTACACGTGCGGCATACCGCACGGTCGGCAAGCTGCTTGCCAACCGGGATAGCCACGAGCCGGGAGCCAAGTGGTATCCAACCTGTTTCGGTAAAAACTTTCTTTATCATCCGATGTTCGAAGCACCGGACGGCGAGGCATATTTCGCCAAGTATCATGCCGAGAAGCTCGAAAACCCCCTAACGCCGACATTCAAGCGCTTCAAGGCCGACATCCTGAAAGGACGGCGTTATGGGGCGGGCAAGTGGCATGCGATCAAGGTCGGCGAACCATCAGCGCTGCCCTATGCCATCACCGGCGTCGATATGCATAGACCCGCTGGCAACTTTACCGTGAAACTGAAAGTTTGCGGGCGGGAACTGAATTTAGGTGGGTTGGCCGCCGAACGCTTTTACTACCTGCCGATCCGCGAACCCGGAGACATCCAGTTCTACGCTGACCAGGAACTGATCATCGCCAACGCCATACCCCTTCAGCAGGCCAGAAGTCACGACGTGCCGATGGCCATGGTCATATTTGTCGACAACTTCGGCTGGGACGTCCTGAAACGTATCGACGTCTCCACCGAATTGCCCAATATCCATCGCTTCTTCTCGAAGGGCCTGACCTTCGACAATTGCCATAGTTCATCCAATTGGACGCTCGCCGGAGCGGGATCCATTTTCTCCGGTCTAGCGCTTAGCCATCACGGCATGTTCCACAACGCGCGAACCGACATGTTTCTGGGCGATGGCTACCAAGTGCTACCGGAATATTTTCAGAAAGATGGCTACTTAACTTTTCACTCCGGCGGCAATTCCCGCATGACTCCCGCCTATCGTTACACGCAAGGATTTGATCGGACCGTATATCGGCCGGATATGCCTCTGTGCGAGGTCTTGGACGTCCTTTACGACCATCTGCGCGCGTTTCCCGATCGTGATCATTTCATCTGGCTGACTATCATGGACGCCCATCATACCTTGGCCGCCGTCCCCGACGTGGCCAACCAGCTCGGGGCACCGCTCGAAGCGCAGGACTACCGGAAGGACAATCTGAAATCACCGATGCAAAAGCGCTTCGATACCCGCGCGGCCGCCCGCTATGTCGAAGAGCTGAAGCGCATCGATTTCGCGCTTGGTTCCCTATTCACGCTTCTTGAAAGCCGATATGCGGACGATGAAATGATGGTGTCATTGGTCGCTGACCATGGTCCCGGTTTTCTCACCGAGGACAATCACAGTCTTTCACATGAAAAAACCCATGTCGCATGGATGTTGCGTGGCAGGGGCGTGCCTCAGAGCCGCACCAACGAGCTAGTGCATGTCACCGACATCCTACCTACCATACTGACACTCAACGGCTATCGCAGCGTCAATGACATCGACGGTCGCTTACCAGCTGTGCTGGGCGGCAACGATCCGCGTTCGTTCGTCTTGGCCGAAATCAAATTTCCTGGCCAGCGCTATGAGGCAGCCATAAAAGACGATGCCTTCGAGTTCTATCTAAAAACCCACGCGAGCGTCGACGACGCTGGGACGGTCGACCTGAGCGCGTATGAAACCGAGCTTTTTCTCATAGGAAATTGGAGCCAAGACGTTTCCGCCGAACATCCGGATGTGATCCGCCGCTACGCAGATTACGTCATTGACGTGGTGACCAACGCAGCGCGGCGTGGGAATTTGACCACTTCGTGATCGAGCACGAACTTCGCCAATTCCTGATGGCCGTGGTGACCCTGCTCGCCGCCGCCCATTTCACCGGTTATCTTTTCGAGCGCTTCGGCTTGCCGCGCGTGATCGGCGAGATCGCCGGCGGGCTGCTGGTCGGCAAGACCGGATTGGGCCACCTGTCGCCCGCTACCTACGACTACCTGTTTCGCTCTTTCGAAGCCGAGGAAAAGCTGCTGT
Source organism: Asaia bogorensis (assembly GCA_945878455.1). GTDB lineage: Bacteria > Pseudomonadota > Alphaproteobacteria > Rhodospirillales > CAMCUA01 > CAMCUA01. The sequence continues at coordinate 22,451 of CAMCUA010000018.1, forward strand.
CGGCCCTGTACTGGATGGGCCTGATTCTTCTGATGTTCGTTTCGGGCTTCAGTCTCGAGCGCGGCAGCCGCCGCTCCGAGCACCGGTTGATTCTCGTGCTGGTGGTCATGACGACGATCTTTCCCTTCGTTGCTGGATGGGCCGCTACCAACTACGTCGACTTCAGCCCCTTCATGGGACCAGCGGGCAACGACCTTGCCCTGTCGCTGGTAGTGGCCATCGCCGTGGCGGTGACATCGATCCCGGTGATATCCCGCATCTTCCTCGATCTCGGCATCTCCGGCAGCCGTTTCGCGCGCAATGTACTGTCCATTGCGGTCGCCCACGATATCGTGTTGTGGGGAGCGTTGGCCGTCGCCACCGGACTGGTGAGCACAGCGGCCCCGACACCGTCGCTCATCGGTTTCATCATCGGCAAGACCATCTTGTTTTTCGTCATCTCGTTGAGCATCGGGCCTTCATTTCTCCGTCGTCTGTCAGAAGCGCGCTTCAACCTTGTGCGCAAGGCTTCTCCGGTCGGATGGGTACTGGTGGTGTGCTTCCTTCTGGCGGCGCTAGCCAGCGTGCTCGAAGTCAACGTCGTGTTCGGCGCACTGGTCGCCGGGTTGCTGTTTGGCGGAACGGATGATGGGGCTTTGGAGCAAGTTAAATCGCGGATTCGCGATTTCTCCTTTGCCTTCTTCATACCGTTCTATTTCGCCATGGTTGGGTTGAAGCTCGACCTCGTTAACGAACTCGATCTTGCCTTCACCCTCGCCTTCCTCGCTTTCTGTACGATCTGCCAGATGACGACAACCCTGGCCGGAGCCCGGATGGCGGGACGCGGCTGGCTGTCGGCCTTCAACTATGGCGTCGCCATGAACGCGCGCGGCGGTCCGGGCATCGTCCTGGCGACGGTAGCGCTGGAGACCGGGATCATCGACGGCACGTTCTATTCGACGCTGGTGCTGCTGGCCGTGTCGACCTCGCTCGCCGCCGGCGTGTGGTTCCGCCACCTGGCGGTCAGGGGATTCGACTTCGACGCGGACGACCGACCACAGACCAAAAGGCAGGCCATCCGCCCATGACCATAGAAATCCTCTGCACGCTGGGCCCGGCTTCGATGAACCAACGGGTCATCAGCCGCCTCGAACACCTTGGCGTGGCGCTGTTTCGGGTGAACCTGTCGCACACCCGCCTCGAAGATGTCGAGCAGGTCGTCAGCACCATCCAGTCGTTGTCGTCGGTTCCCGTCTGCCTCGATACCGAAGGCGCGCAGATCCGCACGACCAAGCTGGCCGAGGGCACCGTGACCTTGCGGGAGAACTCCCTGGTCGCCGTGCATTCGAAGTTGGTACCGGGAGACCCTGACAACATCAGCTTCTATCCGTCGTACACGGTGGCCGAACTTCAGCCGGGCGACTTCATCAGCATCGACTTCAACGCCGCCCTCACCCAGGT
>CAMCUA010000019.1 GCA_945878455.1 Asaia bogorensis
AAGGTCGAGCTGACCATAGTGAATTCCCATCGCAACTCCGAAGCATAACGGTGTTGCACTTGGAATGAGAACTTAGCGACAACAAGCCGGTGCGCCAGCGGCTGGTGCGTACGCATCCGGTATCAGGGCGCAAGTCGCTCTACCTCGCCTCGCACATCGGCGGCATCGTCGGTTGGCCGCGGCCCGAGGCGATGGCCTTCATCCGTGACCTGATAGAGCACGCCACGCAACGCCAATTCGTCCACGCCCATGTCTGGCAGGCTGACGATCTGGTCATGTGGGACAACCGCCAGACCATGCATCGCGGTCGCGCCTACGACGACCTTAACCACGCCCGCGACGTGCGCCGCACCACCATCGCCGGCGACGGCCCGACTGTCGAACAGGCCGCCGCCTGACGTCCAACGTCAGCCGCCGATCCAGCCCCATATTCCGGCCGCCCGCCACAGGAACGATCCGCCGCCGACCAGGATCAGCGCCTCCATGAACAAGGTATGCAGGCGCAAGTCGGTGCGTTTGACGATCTGGGCGGCGACCCACGATCCGGGCACCGTGCAGATGCCGATCAAAATGCCGGCGATAAAAATGTCCAGTGTCAGCAGGCCGTGCAGGGCGAAGGTTCCGGTCCGGAACAGGCTGTTGAAAGCGCCGATGACTGCGTCGGTGCCGAGCAGGGCCGGTCCCATCAGCCCGGCGCCGAGCAGCAGCGGGATGACCGCCAGACCGGCGCCGACGCTGGCGCCGCTGACGATGCCGAAGAAAAAGCCGACGACGATCAGCGTGCGCGTTCCGGCCACCCAGCGCCGCTGCTTCAGAACGCGGCAAAGCGGCACCGAGATCAGCAGCACGCTCCCCAGGATGGCGGCGACGGCGCCGGGGTCGAGCGCGTTGTAAATGTCCGCGCCGATGGCCGTTCCGGGCAGCGACGGCAGCAGCACCAGCATGGCAACGCGCAGGTTCACCCCGCGCCAATAGAAGATCATGCGGTTGACGTTGGAAAAGACCGCTTCAACCGCGATCAGCGGCACCAGCGCCTTCATGCCGACGATGGGGGCCAGCACGGCGGCGATGACGAAACCGCCGCCGACGCCGCTCATGGTGCTGAGCGCCGAGGCGACCATCGCGGTCAGGGCGATGATCGCATAGTCGGCAAGGGAGAGGTTGCCGAGGGCCGAAGCGGCGAGGGAGTCCATGGCGTATGACGGCAGTGGGCCGCCGCCTCTGTCCGCTGTCGCCTAGATCAAGGGAAATTGCACGCAGCAGAACTCAGCGGTTTCCTCGGCGCGGATCGGCACCGGTCCTTCCAGTGGCTCGAAACCGAAGGCGCTGTATTGCGGAAAGGCCCGGTCGCGACAGGTGACGGCGCCCTTGGTCAGGAACAGCACTTCTGGCGCCGTGTGCATGCCAGCGCTCAGCGTCTGGCCGCGTTCGACGCGGAGGAAGCCGATGCGCGTGCCGCGTTCGGTGAAGGTGCCCAACCACTTGCGTGCCACGCCTGGCGCGGTGGCGTCCTCCAGCCAACTGAAGCCGCCTGGATTGACGATCAGCGTGTCCTGATAGCGCGGCGTCGGATAGACCAGCTTGCGGCCCATCGTATATTCCCAGACCGCCTCGAAGGCGTCCTTGTTGTGCCGCTTGCCGGTTTCGTCGTGGTAAGTGTAGAAACCCTTCTCGAAGTGGCCCTTGGCGCCCAATGCCGCATTGCCGGCCTTGCGCTGGGCAATGCTGAGATAGCCGCTGCCCGAAGCCCCGCCGAACTGGCAGACCATCATCAATAGGCCCTTGCGGCGCAGTTGCGGCCCCTAATAGCTGCCTTCGGGGAAATAGGCGATGGAGCCGGCCGGCACCACCTTGTCCTCGGCATAGACGAACTCGCCTTCCAGTGGAAAGCGGATCTGTTCGAAGTTGTGGCGATGCCGCCCGCCGCGGTCGCGGTCCTCGGTGGCATAGGTGAAGGACAGGCGATAGTTGTTGAGGCTGCCCTCCTTGCCCTGCAACAGCACGTTGGAGAACTGGGTGCCGGCGGAACGGATGGAATAATCGCGCACCGCGTCCGACAGTTCCGAGGCCTGCATGATGGCGTTCCCCCATGTCCGTTTGCTGCGGCATGGAAGCATATAGACGCCTGCCGCCGGGGGCTATCGCCTTGTGCGCGATGGGGCGGTCAGGAGCGCGCGTTGGCCGGCGACTCGCGGCTCCATAGGTGGCTGCGCCAATAGAGGCCGATCACGGCGGTGAAAATCAGGCCGACGACGCAATAGATCGACGCCGTGGCGCGAAAGCCGATGCTCTCGATCAGCGGACCGGCAATCAGCAGGCCGACCGGCAGGCTATAGACCACCAGCATGCGCAGTCCCATCACCCGGCCGCGAAATGCCGCGTCGGAACTGCGCAGCAGCACCACCGACATCGGCACCATCACCAGGCTTTGCACGAAGCCCGTGACGAATAGCGCGGCGGCGCCGGCCAGCGCCTGATCCAACTGCGCGAAGCCCAGGATCAGCACGTGCCAGATGAAGCAGAAGGCGATCATCGTGCGCGCTGGGCGGAACAGGCCGCTGGCATTGCTCAGCGCGATGGAACCGCACAACGCACCCAGCGACAGGCTGGCGACCAGATAGCCGAGCGCCGTTTGATCGACGCGATAGATCTCCTTGGCCACATAGGGCAACAGGCTGCTGAGCAGCGGAAAGGCGGTCAGGTTGACCAACAGGGCTAGATACATCGACGCCAGCACATAAGGCGTGTTCCAGATATAGCTGATGGCAATGGCCAGATCGCGCCAGGGCGAGACCCGTTCCGCCGCCTTGCCGTCGGCCCGCGGTGCGGGCGCCGGTCGGCCGCCGCCGGTGACGCCCAGGGTCAACAGGAAGCTGACGCTGTAAAAGCAGGCGATGACAACATAAGCCGGCCCGATGCCGACGAAGGAAACCAGGGCGGCGCCGGCCAGCGCCCCGGCGCTGCGCGCCGAATCCTGCGTCGTGCGCGAAATGCTCATCGCCCCCATCAGAAATTCGCCCGGCATGGTGCTGCCGACCAGGGTGTGGCGCATCACCAGGTCCGACGGCCGCACCATGCCGAACAGGGTGGCGATGACGAAGACATACGTCGGGCTCAGCACGTCGCTGAAGGCCAGCGTCATCAAGGTCGCCGACAGCAGGGCATAGAAGGCGCGCAGCGCGCACAACAGGTTGCGATGTCCGATGCGGTCGCCGATCAGGCCGAACATCGGCGCGAACAGGGTGCCCAGGAATTGCAGCGAGGCGTAAACGGTCAACGCCAGCACCGATCCGGTCTCGACCAGGATGTACCAGCCGAGAATGATCATCTCCATCTCGAAGGCCCACGAGGTGGCGAGATCGGCCGTCCATTGGAAGCGATAGCTGCGGATGCGGAAGGGCGCCAGCGCCGAGATGCGTTGCCCTCTGCTCAAGCGAAATGTCCGCGCCCGGCGCTCAAGCCGGCGCCCCGCCGCTTGGTTTGCCGCGCGCCCGCCGGCCGCTGACCAGCGCCACGCCGGTGGTCATGGCCATGAACGCCACGGTGGCGCCGAACACCCACAGGGGCTCGCCCCGGTCCATGATCCAGCCGAAGACGATCGGCCCCAGCGCGCCGCCGATGTTAAAGCCCGTGGTGACGATGCCGAAGACCCGGCCCGAGGCGCCCGGCGGCGCCGCGGCGCGCACCAGCATGTCGCGCGACGGCGCGATGGTGCCGGCCAAGAAGCCCGCCGTGCCCATGACGACAATCAACACGAGGGACGGCAGCGGCATCAGCATGACCAACAGGACGAGCAGGGCGGTCAGCCCGAATCCCGCCGCTGCGATGTCGCCATGGTGCTTGGTCTTGTCGGCGAGGAAACCGCCGCACAACACGCCGAAGGCGCTGGCCAACAGGAAGGCGGTCAATGCCATGTTGGCCACCACCAGATCGGTGCCGCGCCCGTCGACCAAGGCCACCACCGAAAAATTCATGATGCCGCCTTGCGACAGGCTGATCAGGGCGAAGAAAGCGGTCAGGCTCAAGATGGCCGGACTCAATAACGCCCGCAGCGGCGCGTCGGGTGCCGCCGGGGCGGTGCCCGCCGCCGGCCGCTGCCGGGCCGCCCCAGCCCCCACCGGCGCGAACCAGTAGAGCGCCGCGGCGACGACCAGCCCGACCGCTCCGGCGGCGATCAATGCAGCGTCGAGCCCCAACGTCGATGCCAGGACCAACACCGTCGCCGGCGCGACGGCGCCGCCGAAGAAGCCGGAGAAGGTATGCAACGAAAAGGCCCGACCCATGCGGGTCTCGTCGATCTCGGCGGCCATGATGGCATAGTCCGCCGGGTGATAGACGGCATTGGCCAGTCCGCCCATGGCCGAGGCCACCAGCAGCCAGGCGAAATTGTGGACGAAGCCGAGCGACACGAAAGCCACTCCGCCCAGCACCAGCCCGGCGATCAGGATGCGCTTGGCCCCGAAGCGGTCGACGATGAAGCCCATCGGCGCCTGGGTCAGCCCTGTCACCACGTTAAACACGGTCAACGCCAGGCCGAGTTCGATGAAGCCGACGCCGAGCGCGTCGCGCAGGAAGGGGAACAACGGCGGCAGCACGAGAATATGGAAATGGCTGACCCCATGCGCCGCGCAAATCAACGCCAGCGTGCGCGATGCCGCGCCGGGCGCCGCCGCCTGCGACCCGGCCGTCGTTTCGAAGGAGCCTGTGGCTGTCATGGTACGAACCGGATCTAACGTGGAACCGCGAGCCGGCAAGCTAATCCGCGCCGGACCTATCGTCCACAGCGCAAACGATGTGGCCATCGTGTTTGCCTACCCCTCTCCCTGTCCCTCCCCCTCACGGGGGGAGGGCACCATGTCGCAGCGCCGCAGCGCATTGTCTTGCAGACGGGAGGCTCTAGCCGCGTTCCCTCCCCCCGCGAGGGGGAGGGACAGGGAGAGGGGGCGCTTGCCGCCGACCCGATGCCTGAGCACCACCCCACCCACCCGGTAGGCACATTCGATTGCCCGTCCCTTCGCCCAGCCTTCTTGACGCCGGGCCCGGACTGCTGAACAACTGCCCGACCAACGATAATCGTCCATTCGGGAAGGATGCGGTTCATGAGCACTGCCAATACCGTCAAGGTCGCCTGCGTCGGCTATGTTTTCGTGCCGGCGGCCCAAGACATCATTCGCGGGATCGCCCCCGACGGTTTCGAACTCAAGTTCGCCGAAAATTGGGACGCCGAAAGCGAAAAGTGGGTGGAAGACAGCGATTTCTTGTTCGTCGTTTCGCCGGTCACCGCCGCCATGATCGCCCGTGCGTTGAAGCTCAAGATGATTCAGAAGTGGGGCATCGGTGTCGACAAGATCGATCTGCCCGCCGCCGAGAAGGCCGGCATCTTCGTCGCCATCACCGCCGGCGCCAACGCCGCCACGGTGGCCGAACACACGCTGATGCACATGCTGGCCACCATGCGCCGCCTGCCGCTGGCCGACCGCGCCATGAAGGAAGGCCGCTGGATCGTTGGCGAACTGCGCCCGCAGTCACGCAAGCTGGCTGGCAAAACCGTCGGCATCCTGGGCTTCGGCAACATCGGCAAGGCGGTGGCCGCCCGCTTGCAGGGCTTCGGCGTCAAGATCATCTATCACGATACTCTGGGCCCGATGGAAGAAGCCGGGCGCAAGCTCAACGCCACCTATGTCAGCATGGACGACTTGCTGACGCAAAGCGACGTGCTGACCCTGCATATCCCCGGCGGCAAGGCCAACAAGCAGATCATCGGCAAGGCGGCCATCGCCAAGATGAAGCCCGAGGTCACCATCATCAACGCCGCGCGCGGCGACCTGATCGACGAAGACGCCCTGGCCGATGCCTTGGCCTCCGGCAAAGTCCTGGGCGCCGGCCTCGACACCTTCGACCAGGAGCCGGTGCAGCCGGGCCACCCGGCCATCCGGCTGATCGCCTTCCCCAACGTCGTCGCCACGCCGCATTCCGCCGGCAGCGTGCTCGATAACGTCGCCCCGATGGCCGCCCATGGCCTGGAAAACATCCAACGCCTGCTGCAAGGCCAAAAGCCGTCGAAGGCCGACCTCATCGTCGATCCGGCCAAACCCCGGATGACCGGCGTCGTCGCCCGCTAAGGCCCTCCCGACAGGATTCTGTCCCAAGGACATCAAGATGTGTCATAAGTAGGTACACGGACCTTTTGTTTTCCACATGGACACGCCATATGGGTAGCAATCGAATAGGGAGACCTGCGTTATGAAGAAATCGCGTTCGATCCGCTTGGTCCTGTTGGGCGGCGCTGGCTTGGCCTTGACCGGCTGCGGCGACAGCGACGTGCCGCCCGATGCCAAGTTCTTCTCCAGCCTCTCCGAATGCACCGCCTTCTACGACGCGGCGACGTGCAGCAAGGCCAAGATTTCCGCCGAACAGACCTATGCCGCCGAAGCTCCGCGCTTTGGCAAGAAGGAAGAGTGCGAGGCCGAATTCGGCGTCGGCAGTTGCGAAAATCAGCAGGTCGCCGCCGCCCCCGGTCAGACCGCGGTTCCGGGTCAGACTCCGGTCCAACCCATGGAAGCCAGCAGCGGCGGCAGCTTCTTCATGCCGATGATGATGGGCTACATGCTGGGCAACATGATGGGCGGCAATTCCTTCCAGCAGCCGGTCTATCGCGGCCGCGACGGCGCTGCCGTCATGCCGGCCGGTGGCAAGGCCTATAACGTTGGCAACTTCGCCGGCTCCGGTTCGCCCGCTGATGCCAAGTCCTTCCGTCCCGCGGCGCAGGTCACGCAGGTGGCGCGCGGCGGTTTCGGCAGCTCAGCCACCGCCATGCGCAGCACCTCCAGTGGCACCTCCGCCGGCGGCTGAAACACCGGTCCGGAAACCGCATTCTTGGAACGTCTGACGACCGAGCCGCGCCCCGATTGGCGCGCCCATGTTGAAGCCGATCTCGGCTTTGTCTTTCATACCATCGACGGCGCCCCCTATTGGGACGAGACCGCCTGCTATCGCTTCACGGCGGCGGAGATCGACATCCTCGAGGATGCTACCGGCGAGTTGGAGCAGATGGCGCTCGCCCTCGTCGATCGCGTTGTCGCCGCGGGCGAGTCGGCCTATGAAAGCCTGCGCATTCCGCGCGCCGCGTGGGAGGCCATCGAGGGCAGTTGGAAAGCTGGCGAGAAGAACCTCTACGGCCGCTTCGACCTGACCTTCGTCGACGGGGTTCCCCGTCTGCTCGAATACAACGCCGATACGCCGACCGCGCTGTTCGAGGCCGCCGTCGTGCAATGGGATTGGCTGGAAGCGACCCATCCTGAATACGACCAGTTCAACGCGCTGCACGAACGGCTGATCGCAGCCTGGAAGCACCTCGGCATCCGTCAGGAGACGGTCTATTTCTCCGCCGTCAAGAACAACCTCGAAGACAACGGCACCATCGAATACCTACGCGATACGGCGGTGCAGGCCGGATTCGAAACCTCGCGCATCGCCATCGAGGATATCGGCTGGGACGGCCGGCAGTTCCTCGACCTCGACAACCGGCGAATCGGTGTGTTGTTCAAGCTCTACCCCTGGGAATGGCTGGTCGGCGAGACCTTCGGCGCGCATCTCTTGTCCGGCGCGGCTAAGGTGATCGAACCGGCGTGGAAAATGGTGCTGTCGAACAAGGCGGCGCTGGCCCTGCTGTGGGAGATGGCCCCCGGCCACCCCAACCTGCTCGCCGCCTCCCTCGATGCCGGCGCTATCGACGGCAAGGTTGTGCGCAAGCCGATCTTCAGCCGTGAAGGCGCCAACATCCAGGTGCTGGAGGCCGGCCGCGTGTTGACCGAAACGGCCGGTGATTACGGCGCCGAGGGCTTTGTCTATCAGGCGCATGCCGAGATGCCGGCTTTCGACGGCAACTATCCGGTCATCGGCTCCTGGCTGGTGGCCAGCCAGCCCGCCGGCATCGGCATCCGCGAGGACGCGACGGCCATCACCCGCGACACCAGCCGCTTCGTGCCGCACTTCTTCATCTGAACCGACGGCTTCTCCGAAGCCACTGGCCCGCCAGGGCCTGCGACAGGGCGCGCGCTTTCGTCATCAGCACGCCGGTGATGCGCGCGCCGTTGGTCCCGGTGAAGTGATCCTTGAGGCCGGTGACACCGAGCGCCCCGATGAACTTGCCGTCGGCACCAAAGACCGGTGCGGAAATGCCGCCGGCCTCGGGATTGCATTCGCCCAGCGCCACCCAATAGCCCTTGGCTCGCACCTCGTCATTGAAGGCGCCGGTACCGCCGGTGAAGGCGGTCAGCACATGGGCGTCGGCGCTGCGGTCGAGTTCCAGTTCGGCGCCTTCGTCGACATGATGGCGGATGGCCGACGAAGAATGTTGGCGGTACAGGCACAACCGCTTGTCGCCCTGGCGGATATAGAAGGTCGCCGTTTCGCCGGTTGCGGTGACCAGATCGGCCAGCGCCGGGCGCACGTGGTCGGCCAAATCGAAGGCATTATGATAAAGCACGCCCAACCGCCATAGGGTCGGCCCCAGGGAAAACAACCCCTCGGCGTCGCGGTGCAGATAGCCATAGCGTTTGAGCGAATCGGCAAGGCGCAGGATGGTGCTGCGGTAAAATCCCGTCCGTTCGGCCAGCTCCGCCAGGCTCAGTTTGCGCGTGCCGTCGCCGAAGGCATTGAGGATGTCCAGGGCCCGTTCGACGGCGGCGACTTTCTGTTCGCTCATGGGGGTTCGATCCTCTTCGCGTCCTGGCTACCCTTGACGACCCTTGGCCAACCAATTTACGATGTCTGCCTGGAAGTCACCCGTTCTGTCTATCAGAAGATTAATTTGAGTGGGTCCGTAGAGGCTAGAAAATTCCGGGGTGACTCTACCGAAAAAAAGCTATTCTTAATGGTGTGGCCCTTGTGGCCGACGATGAAGAGGCTTTGTACCGTTCACAAATGTGAACCTATGGGAGATGGCGATGACAATGTATCGAGGATTTCGCGCGTATCAGGCAACGGCCGCCGCCGTTGTCGCGCTTGCGGCGTTGATGCCGCAGGTGGCCGACGCGCAGACGAAAGCGAACGACAAGTGGGTGACGATCGTGTTGCCGGCGGAGCCGAACGATATCGAGCCCTGCCATTCCAGCCGCGCCTTCGAAGGGCGGGTGATCAAGTACAACGTCAATGAAACCTTGATCCAGAAGAACCCCACCGACGGCAAACTGATGCCGCGTCTGGCCTTGTCGTGGGAGAAGGTCGATCCGCTGACCTGGCGCTTCAAGCTGCGTGAAGGCGTGAAGTTCCATGACGGCTCGGCCTTCGATGCTGCCGCCGCCAAGGTCTCGATCGAACGCAACTGGTCGAAGCCGATCTCTTGCGGCGATGCCTCGAAGTTCTTCACGGGGCTGACGCTGACGGTTACGGCCAACGATCCGACGACGCTGACGATCGTCACCAACAAGCCTGAACCGATCCTGCCGATGCGCATGACCGGTTTGGTCATTGCTCATCCGAAGACCGAACCGGAAAAGGTGATTCCCTCCGGCCAGGGCCCGATCGGCACCGGCCCCTTCGTCTTCGATAGCTGGCAGGGCGGTCAGCAGATTCTGCTGAAGCGCAACGAAAACTACTGGGGCAAGAAGCCCGAGATCGAAGGCATGCGTTATATCTGGCGCAATGAATCCTCGGTGCGCGCCTCGATGATCAAGATCGGCGAAGCCGATATCGCGCTGACCATCGCGCCGCAAGATGCCAATGATCCGGCCGTTGATCACGCCTATCTGAACTCGGAAACCTCCTTCATCCGCCTCGACCAGGAAATCGCCCCGACCAACGACAAGCGGGTCCGTCTGGCGATGAACTATGCGCTGGACCTCGATGCGCTGCCCGGCACCCTGTTGCCGAAGGCCGCTATCCGAGCCACCCAGATGGTGATGCCGGCCATTCCCGGTCATAACCATGAACTCGACAAGAAGGCCTACAAGTACGACCCGGCCAAGGCCAAGGCGCTACTGGCCGAAGCCAAGGCTGCCGGCGTTCCGACCAACAAGGAAATGACCTTCGTCGTCTATCCCGCGCACTATCCCAACGCGCAGGAAGTGATGGAAAGCATGCACGCCCAATGGTCGGCGGTCGGGCTGAACGTCAAAATGATCTTCGTCGAACCCGGCCAGTACCAGGAGTTCAACAACAAGCCGTACAAGGAAGGCCGCAACAGCATCATCCAGCAAAGCTCGCACGACAATAACTTCGGCGACCCTGCTTTCAGCGTTGCGTTCAAATACGCTTGTAACGGCGCGACCTCGGCGTACTGCGACAAGAAATTCGATGAGGAGACCGATCGGGTGTCGCTGTTGGAAGGCGAAGCCCGCGTCAAGGGTTGGCAGGAGCAGTTCCGCTACCTCTACGAAGACGCGGTCGCCTCCGTGATGATGTTCCATCAGGTGGCCTTCACCCGCGTCAACCCACGTGTCAACTTCAAGCCCGATGTCACCACCAACGCCGAAGTGCGTGGCGAGGAAATCGGCTTTACCAAGAAGTAGAAACGAAGACTGCACACGTCAGGCACGGTCCCTTCCGGCGTTCCGCCGTCGGAAGGGACCAACCCTCTTCTGACAAGGAGATACCCCGATGCAAGTCGTGGCCGAAAAAAGAGCTGAAACGCAGACCGCTCAAAAGCAAACCGCTCAAATGATCAAGGTTCGCAAGCTCAAGGAGCTTGTCGGCGCGGAAGTGACCGGTCTCGACCTTCGTTTGCCCATCGATGCCGAAACCAAGTACCTGCTCAACAAGGCCCTGGTCGATCATGTCGCGCTGGTGGTCCGCGATCAGCACTTCACGCCCGAGCAGTATTTTGCGGCGCTGAAGCTGTTCGGTGAGCCGATGGAGCAGGACAGCCCGCAATTCGCCGTTCCCGGCGCGCCGATGCTGCGCACCATTTCGAACCGCAACAAGGACAGCAAGGGTAACCGCATCAAAGTCGGCGTGCGCTGGCACACCGATCACACCAATCAGTACGTTCCACCGAAGTACACGTCGCTTTATGCCGTCGAGCTGCCGAAAAGCGGCGGTGGCAATACCTCGGTGATGAACACGCGGGCCGGCTACGAAGCGCTGCCCGCCGAATGGAAGAAGAAGCTCGACGGCCGCAGGACCGCCAACGTCCGCTTGGGCAGCGGTGTGAAGAACGTCTACAACACCAATTCCCTCGAAGAGCAGCAGAAGCTCAAGCCGAAGCCGGTGTTCCAGCCGCTGATCCGCACCAACGGCGACAACGGCACCAAGGCAGTCTACTGCCATGCCAACAAGATGGACTACATCGAAGGCTATTCGCCCGACGAATCCCAGGAGATGATCGATCAGATCATCAAACTGATGGAGAAGGACGAGTTCATCTATTCGCACAAGTGGCAGATGGGCGATATGCTGATTTGGGACGACCGTTCGTCCATGCATCAGGCCGCCTTCGACTACGATCCGAACGAGCACCGCCTGATGTGGCGGGCCCTCGTCACGGGCGAACTGCCGCACTGAGTTCGGCCTACCGATGCATCCCCGCCGGGCCTGGCTCGGCGGGGGGACATCCAAGAAACAAGAGCCGTTCACGGCAGGTTACAGGGAACGATCGGTGCGCTCGCTACCCGACGAATGCGGGCCGGGGCACTGTCCAGGTGTCACGCAACGACCGACGGCGACACGCCCCGGCTTTTATCGCGCCGCGGCCGAGCACGCCGTTAGCAGGAGGAAGCCATGTCCGATTTTCCGAAGCGAGTGAAGATCAACGAAGAAGGTCCGCGCGAGGGCTTCCAGATCGAAAAGACGCCGATCCCCACCGATAAGAAGATCGAATTCATCAACGCCTTGTCGGAAACCGGCCTGAAGCACATCCAGACCGTGTCCTTCGTCAATCCGAAGCGGGTTCCCGCCTGGGCCGATGCCGATGATGTGGTCAAGGGCCAGTACTATAACCCCGCGATTGAATACACGCCGTTGTGGCTGAACCCGAAGGGCTTCGAGCGCGCGCTGCAATACCGCGACAAGCTGACGCTGGATGGCAAGATCGCCATCGGCGCTTCGGAGAAATTCATCATTCGCAACCAGAACACCGACTTTAAGCGCAATCTGGAAATGCAGGAGGAATATATCGCCCTCTACAAGGCGAACGGCGTGCCGGTGACCTGCGTCGGGGTCAATTCCGCCTTCGGCTGCAACTTCCAGGGCGAAATTCCCACCAGCCGCGTCCTCGAAGCCGTCGGCCAAGCCTTCACCATCGCCCATAAGTTCGGTTACGACCCGAAGCAAATTCGCCTCGCCGACACCATGGCTTGGGCAACGCCGGACCGCATCAAGCACACCGTCGGTGCCGTGCGCAACAAGTACCCCGAGAAGGAAATTCACCTGCATCTGCACGACACCCGCGGCATGGCCATCGCCAACGCCTTCGCCGGCTTGGAGATGGGCGTCGCCAGCTACGATTCGGCGGTCGCCGGTTTGGGCGGCTGTCCCTTCGCCGGTCATGCCGGGGCGGCGGGCAACATCTGCACTGAAGACCTGGTATTCCTCTGCGAGGAAATGGGCATCGAAACCGGCATCGATCTCGACAAGCTGATCGAAACGGCACAGTTGGCCGAAAGGATCATGGGCCGTTCGCTGCCCGGATCGGTGATGCATGGCGGTACCCTGTCGCGCTTCCGCAAGGCGGCCGCGGCACACTGACCGTCGTTCGCGACTCAAACGGAAAGACAATGGGATGAACGATATCAGCACGACCAAATCCGCTAGCGATGCCGACCGCTCGCAGCTGCCGCTCGCCGGATTGCGCGTCATCGAGTTCTGCCATGTGGTAATGGGGCCGAGTTGTGGCCTGGTACTGGCCGAACTGGGCGCCGACGTCATCAAGGTCGAACCGGCGCCCGGCGGCGACCGCACGCGTGCGCTCAAGGGCCACGTCGCTGGTGCCTTTACCTATTTCAACCGCAGCAAGAAAAGTATCGGGCTCGATCTCAAATCGGCCGGTGGCCGGGCCATTGCCCATCGCCTGCTCGCCGAAGCTGATGTGATGACCGAAAACTACGCGCCCGGCACCGCCGACCGTCTCGGCATCGGTTGGGACGACATCTCGAAGCTCAATCCGCGCCTGATCTATTGCTCGCTGAAGGGCTTTCTGCCCGGTCCCTACGAAAAGCGCACCGCGCTCGACGAACTGGTGCAGTTCAGCACCGGTCTTGCCTATATGACCGGCTACCCTGGCAAGCCGGTGCGTTGCGGTGCTTCGGTGGTCGATATCATGGGCGGCGTCTTCGGTGTCGTCGGCATCCTGGCCGCCTTGCATCGGCGCCATCAGACGGGCAAAGGCGAGCGGGTGCAAAGCGCACTTTATGAATCCTCGGCCTTCATGGTTGGCCAGCATATGGCGGCCGAGGTGCAGACCGGCGTCGCGCCCGATCCGCTGCCGGTCCGCCCGCGCTCCTGGGGCATCTACGATACCTTCACGGCGGGCGATGACCGGGTGATCTTCGTCGGCATCACCAGCGACAAGCAGTGGAAGAATTTCTGCGAACGCTTCGAACGCATGGATCTGTTCGCTGACAGCCGTTACGATTCCAATGAAAAGCGCCGCGCTGAACACGGCGAACTGCATGCGACGCTGCAAAAGATCTTCAGCGGCTATTCCTGCACCCCGTTGATCGACATCCTGGTCGATATCGGCCTGCCGGCGGCGCCCATGTACAAGCCGGGCGATCTGTTCGAAGACCCGCATCTCAACGCCGGCACGCGTCTGTCGAAGACCCGCTTCGCCAACGGCAAGGTCGCCAAACTGCCGCGCCTGCCCGTCGCCATCGGCGACGGTACGGCGATGATGAGCGGCCAGGCCCCCGACTTCGGCGAACATACCGACAGCGTGCTGTCGGGCATGGGGATCAGCGCCGAAGACATCGCCAAGCTGCGCAAAGCCGGCGACATCGTCTAAGGGATGCGGTATGTCCGAAAAGGGCCGAATGCGATGGCCCTGTTCGTCCGGATGACCGCTCTGGAGTCGGAACCCAAAGCGGCATAATCTTGGCTTTGGGATGGCTTGGTGCTAAAAAAGTAAAGACACGGCCTTGAATTAAGGCGTGGCGCCAAAGCCAGCATGTCGGGAATTGGCCCCAGTGACGGGCCCATAAGGGAGAAATAACATGTCGTTTGCATGGAAATTCGCTTGCCCTGCGACGGCGGCTCTTCTGGGCTTGGCGCTGTTCCTGCCGGGCCAGGCTGCCGCGCAGAACAAGAACATCGTCATTGTTCTATCCGCCGAGCCTGATTCCCTTGATGGCTGCATGGCGTCGCGCTCGGTAACCGGGCGTGTGGTCAAACAGAACATCACCGAGACGCTGGTCGAGATCGATGCCAAGGATGGGGCGCTGAAGCCCCGGCTGGCGACGTCGTGGGAAAAGGTCAACGACCTCACCTGGCGGTTCAAGCTGCGCCAGGGCGTGACCTTCACCGACGGTAGTCCGTTCAACTCGGCGACCCTGACGAAGTCGATCTCGCGCGTGATGGATTTCAAGGAACTGCCCTGCGAGAACCGCACCAAGCGCTTCGGCGATCTGCATATCAAGGGTGTGCCGGTCGACGAATTCACCATCGACATCGTCACCAACAAGCCGGACCCGATCGTGCCGACCCGCATGACCGTCATCACCATCGATTCCCCCAACACGCCGACCGATAAGATGGTCTGGGATCCAGTCGGCACCGGTCCCTACATTCTCGATCATTTCACACCGGGCCAGGAAGCCGTACTCAAGCGCAACGACAAGTACTGGGGCAAGAAGCCGGACGTCGAGCAGGCTAAGTACATCTGGCGCAACGAGTCGGCGGTGCGCGCCGCGATGGTCAAGATTGGCGAAGCCGACCTGACCGATACCATCGCTCAGCAGGACGCCACCGATCCGAAGGCGGATTTCAGTTTCCTCAATTCGGAAACCACCTACGGGCGTATCGATCTGACGCAACAGCCGCTCGATGACCGGCGGATCCGTCTGGCGCTCAACTACGCCCTGGACCGGAAATCGATCATCGGCACCATCTTCCCCAAGGACGTGGTTCCCTCCGCCCAGGTGGTGTTCCCCGCCGTCGCCGGGCACAACCACGAACTCGACAAGAAGATTTACCCCTTCGATCAGGCCAAGGCCCGTCAGCTCATCGCCGAAGCCAAGGCCGCCGGCGTACCGGTGGACAAGGAGATCCAGCTGCTTGGCCGCATCAGCTACTACCCGAACGTCAACGAGTTCGGCGAAGCCCTGCAAGCCATGTATACGGCGGTCGGCCTGAACGCCAAGTTGATCATGATGGAAAGTTCCGTATGGTCGAAATTCAACAACAAGCCGTTCCCGGAACCCCGCGCCGCCACCGTTCTGCTGCACCAGCATGACAACAACAACGGCGATCCGGTGTTCTCCGTGTTCAGCAAGTACTCCTGCGCCGGCAACTCCTCGACGCAATGCAACCCTGACCTCGACAAGCTGATTGCCTCGGCGACGGCGCTGTCGGGTGCCGAGCGGACCAAGTCCTGGAACGAAGTCTTCCGCTTCATCTACGAAGACATGGTCTCCGACATCTTCATGTTCCACATGGTCGGCTTCACGCGGGTAGGCAGCCGCATCAACTTCGTGCCCAACGTCTCGATCAACAGCGAGATTCCCATCGCCGAAATCAAGTTCAAATAAGCTGCCCTCGGCCCGGGTAAGGTCCGCGGCAACGCCGCGGGCCGCCCGGTTCCGAATTGTCCACTTGCCAGGGAGAACGTCCGTGCAGATCACCGAAGCCGACCAGGCCATGGACTACGCCGCCGGCAACATCCGCGTCGGCAACATGAAATCCAAGCTGCTGTTGCAGGGCAAGCAAGGCGCGCTCAACAACTACCGCGTCGCCCTGACGACGGTGGAAGACAGCTGGGACGCGCCGCGCCACCGCCACAACTTCGACCAGATCCGCTTCCCCATCAACGATGCCTGGATCTATGGCAAGGAAGAGAAGCTGCCGGCCGGTTGGGTCGGCTATTTCCCCGAAGGCGTCTATTACGGTCCGCAGCACCGCACGCCCGGCCTCAAGATGCTGGTCTGCCAGTTTGGCGGCGCTTCCGGCAGTGGGTTTGTCGGCCGCGATGAGCGCAAGCGCGGCTTCGATGAGCTGAGCGCCAAGGGCACCTTTGAGAAGGGTACCTTCACCTACATCGATGCCGGTGGCAAACGCCACCGCAAGGACGCCTACGAAGCGGTGTGGGAACACCTGAACGGCCGCGAGCTGGAGTATCCGACGCCGCGGTACAACGACGTCATCATGATGAACCCGGCCTCTTATAGCTGGGTCGACGACAAGCAGGCCAAGGGTGTTTCGCGCAAATGGCTCGGTACCTTCACCGAACGGCGCCTGCAGGTCGGCTTCTTGCGCATGGAGCGTGGCGCCACCCTGAAGGGCGGTACCCACAATACTCCCGAGCTGTTCTTCCTGCACAAGGGCGTCATCACCCACGGTGGCAAGACCTATCGCTCCTACGCGGCGGCGGCCTTCGATCCGGGCGAAGGCCCGGTCACCGTCGAGGCCGAAGAGACCAGCGAGCTGCTCTGCCTGCGCATGCACAAGTTCTAAGCGAGGGTCCGGTCATGCAGATCAAAAACGCGGCCGACGCGGACGACTATTTCAAGACCCACGACGATCACCGCCCGGGCAAACGCAAGGCCGCCTTGCTGCTCACCGGCAAGCCGAACGCGCTCAACTACTACCGCATGAACCTGAGCGAAGGCGGCACCGAGGATTGGACGGCGCCGCGCCACCGCCACACCAAGGAGCAGTTCCGCTACATTCTGTCGGGCGACTATCAGATCCACGGCGATCAGGTGATGCCGGCCGGTTGGTGTGCCTATTTTCCCGAGTCCGTCTATTACGGGCCGCAGGTTAAAAGCACCAATATGAAGATGCTGATCCTGCAGTTCGGCGGGCCGAGCGGCTATGGCTATCCCAACGTCGAACAGATGCGCGTCGCCAGCACCGCGCTCGAAGCCCGCGGCACGTTCGAGAAGGGGCTCTATACCTGGGTCGACGACAAGGGTAAGGCCCATATCCACGACGCCGCACAGGCGGTCGAGGAAGAATGCTTCGGCAAGAAGTTCACCTATCCCGAAGCGCGCTATGACGATGTCGTGCTGATGAATCCCGATGCTTTTTCCTGGATCGACGAAGACGATGCCCCCGGCGTCGCGGTCAAGCACCTGGGCACCTTCACCGAACGCGACGTGCGTTTCGCCTTCATCCGCATGGACAAGGGTGCAACCCTGACCTTTGGCAAGGAAGCCTCGCCTGAGGCATTGTTCCTCAAGGACGGCGCCCTGACCTACGACAATCGCCGCTACGAAAAGGAAACCGGCTTCGGTACCGACGCCGAGGACCAGCCCGTCCGGCTGACCGCCGTCGAGACGAGCGAACTGGTCTACATCAAGCTGCCGACGTTTTGAGGTGGGTATCCGTATGGCCGGACCACCTGCTCGCGTTCCCTTCGACCAGCACATGAGCAGTCAAACATGATGATGCGCCCGTTGGGCACCTCGGGTATTCAGATCGCGCCGCTCGCCTTCGGCGGCAACATCTTCGGTTGGACCGCCGACGAGGCGATGTCCTTCCGTCTGCTCGATGCCTTCGTCGATGCCGGCTTCAACCTCATCGATACGGCCGATGTCTATTCGCGATGGGCGCCGGGCAATCAGGGTGGCGAGTCCGAAACCATCATCGGCAAGTGGCTGGCGCAGGGCGGCAAGCGCGACAAGGTCGTCATCGTCACCAAGTTCGGCCTGGAAATGGGGCCGGGCAAGAAGGGCTTGTCGCCGGTCTATATGAAAGGAGCGGTCGAAGCCTCACTGCGCCGCCTCGGCATCGATTGCATCGACGTGTACCTGGGTCACCGCGATGACCCCGAAACGCCACTCGCCGATACCTTGGGCGGTTTCGCCCGGTTGATCGAACAGGGTAAGATCCGCGTCGCCGGCTGCTCCAATTTCAGCGCTGCCCGCCTTCAGGAGGCGCTCGACATCGGCAAGAAACAGAACCTGCCGCGCCTCGATGTCTTGCAGCCGTTGTACAATCTGTTCGACCGGGATGCCTTCGAAGGCGACCTCGCTGATCTGTGCATCCGCGAAAAAATCGGCGTCATCGGTTTCTACGCGCTGGCCAACGGCTTTCTCTCCGGCAAGTACCGCTCCAAGGCCGATATGGCCGGGCGTATCCGTGGCCCGCGGGTGGAAAAATACATGAACGATCGGGGTTTCCGCATCCTCGCCGCCCTTGATGCGGTGGCGGCCCGGTATCAGGCCAAACCGGCGCAGGTAGCGCTCGCCTGGTTGGTCGGCCGTCCGGGCTTGGCCGCCCCCATCGCCAGCGCCACCAACCTCGACCAATTGAAGGAATTGACCGCCGCCGCCGGCATGGCTCTCAACGCTGACGACATGGCGACACTCGATAGGGCCAGCGCTTAGTGGTCCGATCCCGACGCTTGAATCTTAGGCGTCGGGTGAATCGGCCCACCGAATTGATGCCTAGAGGATAGAATCTGACGGTTCTTTCCGTCAGATTCTATCCTCTAGTCTGGCCAGGGGAGCGTCGTCCGAACCTCTGTTCCGGATGGCTTTGGCCGGCTATCTTGGATTTATCCTACCGCCGCGGCGTCCGGCGGCGTCCAATGACAACGGGAGGAGGGGACCGCGCGGTCACCCTGCCCAGCAACAGGAGAAGCGAGAATGTCCGACTACAAGACGATCCTGGTCGAAATCGAAGACGGCGTCGGCATCATCACCCTCAACCGTCCAGAAGTCCTCAACGCGCTCAGCCACCAGCTGACCAGCGAATTGCACGCCGCCGCCAAGCAACTGGACGCCGATAGCAACATCGGTTGTATCGTCATCACCGGGGCTGGCGAAAAGGCCTTTTCCGCCGGCGGCGACATCCACGAACAGCGCGAGAATGACGTCAAGCTGAGCCAGGCCGAACGCGACAAGCTGGCCGACATTCGCGGTCAAGGTCAGTACGAATTGGCCGTCAGCCGCAAACCGACCATCGGCATGATGAACGGCCTGGCCTACGGCGGCGCTTCGGTGTTGGCCACCTTGCTCGACATGCGCATCGGCTGTGAACGCACTAAGTTCCGCTTCCTCGCCGCCGCCTATGGCCGCATCAACGCTTCCTGGACGCTGCCCAATCAGGTCGGCTGGCCGATCGCCAAGGAATTGCTGTTCACGGCGCGCATTGTCGAAGCCGAGGAATGCCATCGCATCGGCCTGATCAATCATCTGGTGCCGAGCAGCCAGTTGCGCGCCAAGACCATGGAAATCGCCAAGATGATCGCCGGCAGCCACCGCGATTCGGTCATCGGCCTGAAAAAGCTGCTGCTCCAGCACATGGGCAAGGACTTGCGCGGTCAGTGGGAAAACGAAAAGGTTTTCACCACCAACGAGTTGCGCGGCGCCAAGGCGGAACAGGCCTTTCCCGAATTTATCAAGCGTCGCGGCCGGCCGATCGACAAGGCGAAGTCCGGGGGCGCGGCCGCCGAATAGGCGGGAAGGGGAGGGCACGGCGCCGGCCCATCCTTCGAGACGGGCCTGCGACCCTCCTCAGGATGAGGAAGAATAATAACCTCATCCTGAGGAAGCCGCGCAGCGGCTGTCTCGAAGGATGGGCCAGCGCTGCGAAGCCGACCGGAAGGCGCATGGTCCGCATGGCGCGTGTCGGAACCAGAACATCGAATTGACGCTACAAGACGGTCCGATCTATCCTTCGCAACGCAAGTGCGCAGGACGGAAAGTCGGGGAACACAACGCCGGGGCAGGGGTCCGTTCGCCAGCGCGGCATGGGGGGTAGTTGTCGAATGAGCACAAGTAAGCAAGGTCCCGGGGCAGCTATGACCGCGGAAGATCGTTGGGGTCCGTGGACCATTCGTTCCCTGCTGTTCATGCCGGTCAACGAAGATCGCTTTCTGGCCAAGGCGCATTTGCGTGGCGCCGATGCCATCATCCTCGATCTGGAAGACAGCGTCGCGCTGAAGGAAAAGGCGGCGGCGCGCAAGCTGGTGCCGGCGGCGGCGGCCGGTCTTGCCGCCCATGGCATCGAAGTGGTGGTGCGCATCAATTCGCCGATCCGCCTCGGCATCCCCGATCTCGAAGCGGTGATCGGGCCGCACGTCAATTGTATCTGGCTGGCGAAAAGCCAATCGGCGGCGCATGTGCAAATGATGGCCGATACCATCGCCGAACTGGAAGCCGAACGCGGTATGCCGGTCGGCTCGACCTGGATGGGGGCGCGCATCGAAACGGGCGAAGCCTTCATGCGTATCGGCGAGATTGCCAATGCCAATCCGCGGGTCCGCACCATTGGCCTGGGTGGTGAGGATTTCAGCCTATCCATTGGTGTCGAGCCGGCCATCGATACGCTGCTCTATCCGAAACAGCATTCGATCATCGCCGCCCGCGCCGCCGGCGTGGCGCCGGTCGGACTGATGACCTCCTCTGCCAATTTCTCCGACCTGCAAACCATGCGCCATGTGGTGCGTGAATCGCGCCGCTTCGGATTTGTCGGGGCCGCCTGTATTCACCCCAACGTGGTGCCCATCCTGAACGAGGAATTCCGTCCCCGACCTGATGAAGTAGCTGCCGCGCGGCGGATATCCGAGGCTTTCAAGGCAGGTATCAAGGAAGGCAAGGCGTCGATCAATGTCGATGGTAAGATGGTCGACTATCCGGTCGCCTATCGGGCCGACCGGGTGCTGGAGCGCGATGCCCTGATTGCCGCCCGCGAGGCGAAAACCAAGCGGGCCTGAGGGCGGCGGTCGAAGCGGAGAGGTATGGCATGAGCAGCACGGGGGGCCGGTTCGATCTGGTGGCGATGTCTGTCGCCGCCGGCCTGACTCTGACCGCCTGCGCATCCTCGGCCTTGGCGCAATCCAGTCATGGCGTCACTATCGTTGTCGGCGAAGAACCTGACGACATGGATCCTTGCAGCCAGTCTTCGAGCTTTACCGGCCGCGTCATCCTGCAAAACGTTGTTGAGACCTTGGCCGAATTGCGTCCCGACGGTTCCCTCAAGCCACGCCTCGCCACCGATTGGGAACAGACCGACCCGCTGACCTGGCGCTTCAAAATTCGCGACGGTGTCAGCTTTCACGATGGCGCCCGGCTGAATGCCGATACGGTCATCCGCGCGCTCGAACGCGTCACCGGTGCCAAATTCAACTGCGCCGTTCGCAACAAGTACTTCAACGGCGTCAAAGTAGCTGGACGCAAGGTCGACGACTACACGGTGGAGTTCACCACCGAGAAGCCCTGGCCGATCATGCCGCTGACGATGAGCGGCCTGCCCATAGCGTCGCCCAACACGCCGATGGACAAGTTGCAGGTGGCGGCCGTCGGCACCGGGCCCTATGTGTTCGACCATTGGAATCTGCAGCACGAAATCGTGCTCAAGAAGAATCCGGCCTACTGGAACAAGTCGCGCAAGTTCGAGGTCGAACTTGCCCGTTACATCGTGCGCAAGGATTCGCCGGCCCGGGCCTCCCTAGTCGCCACGGGCGAGGCGGATTTGGCCCCCAGTGTCGCGGCGGGAGATGCCGACAATCCGAAATTGGACGTCGCTCACCTGAATGCCCAGACCACCTGGCTGCGCATCGACGTGACGCAGCCGCCGCTGGATGACCGTCGGGTGCGCCAGGCCCTGAACTACGCCATCGACCGCAAGGCGTTGGCAGGCCGCTACTTTGCTCGCGGTTCGACGCCGGCCACCCAAGCCTGGGGCCCCAACGTCCAGGGTCATAACTTCGAGATCGACAAGCGCGTCTGGCCCTATGATCCGGCCAAGGCCCGGCAGCTATTGGCCGAAGCCAAGGCCGCAGGAACCAGGGTCGATGCCGAAATCGAATTGCAGGGCCGCATCGCTGCTTACGATAAATCGGAAGACATGATGGAAGCCGTCGCGCAGTACTACAAGGCTGTCGGCTTCAATGTGAAGCTGAAGATGTACGAACTGGCCCAATGGCGAAAGCTGCATAACAAGCCGTTTCCCGAACCGCGCCTGCCGGCCTTGCTCCAGGTGCTGCACGAGAACGCCACCGGCGACGCCGAAGTCACGGCGCTCGGCAAGCATGCCTGCGAGGCGAGCACCGGCACGCTCTGCGATCGCGCGATGGACCGCATGATCGAGGCGGCCGCGCAGCTCAAGGGCGAACAACGGGCGGCGGCTTTCCAGGAAGTCGCCCGCGCCTCCTACGAGGTTTATGTGGACAACGTATATCTGGTGCATATGGTCGGTTTTGCCCGGGTCGGGACACGGATCAAATATGCCCCGAACGTGCTCACCGCCGGTATGCTGAAGATCGAGGACATCACCTTCAACTGAGCGTCCCATCGGTCGTGTGGTGGTTGGCATCGCGCCCCGCCGCTTCTCACTTCTACCCAGTGCAGGATCGGGTATAAAAGGCATTAGGTTACGAACTGCTGTCGAGGAAACGGAGGCCAGGTAAGAACAATGGTGGATGCACCGATGCCGCTGTCGCGGTTCAAGATTATCGATTTGTGCCGGGCGCGCGCCGGCCCCACATGCGTGCGTCAGCTCGCTGATTGGGGGGCGCAGACGATCAAGGTCGAACTGCCGCCTGGCGGCACGGGCGTTGACGATTCCGAAACCCGTCACGGCTTCGATTTCTTCAACCTGCACCGCAACAAGCGGAGCATGACGCTCAACCTGAAGACTGAGGAAGGGAAGAAGATCCTCTTCAAGATGGCCGAAACGGCCGATGTCATCGTCGAGAACTATCGCCCCGACGTGAAGCATCGCCTGGGCATCGACTACGAGGTGATGAAGAAGATCAACCCGCGCATCATTTATGCCAGCCTTTCGGGCTTCGGCCAGACCGGTCCCTATGCGGGCCGTGCCGGCCTCGACCAGATCGCCCAAGGCTTGGGCGGCATCATGTCGGTGACCGGCTTGCCCGGTCAGGGTCCGGTGCGTGTCGGCATTCCGATCTGCGACCTGACCTCGGGCCTGCTCTTGGCCCAGGGCGTGATGATGGCGCTGCTGGAACGTGAAGTCTCCGGCCAGGGCCAGTGGGTGCATACCTCGCTGACCGAGGCGATGATCCAGTTGATGGACCTGCAGGTGGCGCGATACCTGAAGGATGGCGACGTGCCCAAGCAAGAGGGCAACAACCATCCCACCGGCGTGCCGACCGGCGTCTTCAAGGCCAAGGACGGTCTGATCAATATCCAGGCGGCGACACCGCATCTGTTCAAGCGGATGGCCGTCGCCCTCGGTGTGGGCGAAAAGATGGGCGAGAATCCCGAATACGCCACCAACAAGGGCCGCCGCGAACATCGCGAACGTCTGAATGGCGAAATCGATGCCCTCACCCAGACCAAGACGATGCAGGAATGGATCGACATCTTCGCCAAGGCGGGCGTTCCGTCGGGGCCGATCTATACGGTCGATCAGACCTTCGCCGATCCGCAGATCAAGACCTTGAACATGGACCCGGTGGTCGAACACCCGGAAATGGGTAAGGTC